>CAMNAD010000187.1 GCA_946530505.1 uncultured Bacteroidales bacterium | reverse complement strand
TCCGGACGCCGCCCCGGCTTATAAACAATCCGAAATCCTTACCCTGGACAGGTATTGGGACGTGGAATTCAATCAGAGAGGGGGAGAGAGAGCCCTTGAGACCTTCTCCACACTGAACGATTGGAGTTCCAACAGCGATCCGGTCGTGAAGTACTTCTCCGGAACCGCCAACTACAGGAGCTCCTTCAACATCCCAGCCGGCAGGCTCAATGGCATGGACGAATGCCGCCTGGACCTCGGGGACGTACGAGTGATGGCTGAAGTCGTCATCAACGGGCACAATGCAGGCGTCCTCTGGCGGAGTCCATATATCTCCTGCGACATCCTCCCTTATCTGAAGGAGGGAGAGAATACGATAGAAGTGAATGTCACTAATCTCTGGGTCAACCGTATGATAGGGGACAGGCAGCGTGGCGAAAAGCCCGTCACCAATGTCCGCCGCTTCTACACCGCCGGCGACAGGCTCTTGCCTTCCGGTCTTCTAGGCCCGGTAAAACTCATTGGATACAGCGAATAAATGTCTGACGAACTCAATCTTGTGCGCGACCTTGCGGTGATTCTCATCTCCGCGGGCATTTTTACCATCATTTCCAAGGCCCTCAAGCAGCCGTTGATCCTTGGTTATATAATTGCGGGATTTCTGATAGGGCCCCATATCAGGTTCTTTTTCAATATTTCGAGCGCCGAGGCGGTTCATCAGTGGTCGGAAATCGGCTTGATATTCATGATGTTCGGTCTGGGACTGGAATTCAGTTTCAAGAAGTTGCTCAAGGTGGGCAGCGGTGCCCTTGTGACTGCCGGGACAAAGTTCATCGGAGTATTTGTAATCGGCTTCATTGTCGGCCAGGCCCTGTCCTGGACTGTGATGGAGAGTATCTTCCTTGCCGGTCTGATGTCTATGTCCTCCACTGCCGTTGTGCTGAAGTCCTACGATGATATGGGTCTTAAGAACAAGCCCTACGCCGGGTTGGTGTTCGGTACACTGGTGGTTGAAGACCTGATTGCAATCCTGCTGATGGTACTGCTGTCAACAATGGCCGTATCCAATCAGTTTGCCGGAGGAGAACTTGTGGGCGCCCTCACAAAACTCGTATTCTTCATCATACTGGTTTTCGTGGTCGGCATCTATCTGATTCCCACTCTGCTGAAAAAAGCGCGCAGGTATCTTAACGACGAAATTCTCCTGCTGGTAAGCATCGGCCTCTGCTTCGCGATGGTTTCCATCGCATCCGCCGCAGGTTTCTCATCCGCTCTCGGTGCCTTCGTAATGGGCAGCATCCTTGCCGAAACCATGGAGAGTGAACATATCGAGCATCTGGTGAGCCCCATAAAAGATCTGTTCGGGGCCATCTTCTTCGTGTCCGTGGGTATGATGATAGCGCCTGAAATCATCCTGCACAACTGGTTCGTCATCCTTATCCTTGCGGTGCTGGTGATACTTACGCATATTGTATTCAGCGCTATAGGCATACTTCTGACCGGGAACGGCCTGGAGAATTCCGTGCATACCGGCTTCAGCCTGGCACAGTTGGGCGAGTTCGGCTTTATTATCGCCAGCGTGGGCGTTTCCCTGGGAGTCATGCGGGACTTCATCTATCCCGTTATCGTGGCGGTTTCCGTCATTACTACCTTTACCACGCCATATATGATAAGGCTGGCAGGCCCGGCATACAGCTTCCTTCTGAAAAAGATGCCGGATGGCATGCTGAACCGCCTGAATCAGATGGAACGTACGAGTAAATCGTCGGCGGCAGAAAGGAGCGACTGGCACAAACTCCTGTCGGCGTACTTCCTGCGTATCCTTCTCTATAGCGTCATCCTGGTAGCATTGATGATAGCCTCGCGTACCCTGCTTGAACCGTTTGTGGGACGATTGCTTCCGAATCTGAGCAAGTTCGTCCAAAATCTTATTACCGTAGGCATCACTCTCACCGCCATGGCTCCGTTGCTTTACGGCCTTGCGGTCAACAAGGGAAGTGCGGATGTATATGCCAAACGGCTGATGAAGGCGAAACCTTCCAATAGCTGGCCGATCATGGGCCTGCTGCTCGGGCGCTTCTTCCTGGCAATCGCCTTCGTGCTGGTTGTAATCTCCACCCACTTTGATCTTGCAGGATGGACGGCCTTGCTGCTGATTGTCGGCGGTGTGGTGTTTTTCCTTATCTCAAGGCGCCGTGTTCGTGAGCGCAGCACATCGATGGAGAGCAAGTTCTTCGACAATCTCAACGCAAAGGAAGTCCAAGCCAGGAAAAACGCACCTGTCACCGCCTCCATAAAGGCCAAGATGGCCGGCTATGACGTGCACCTCGACAAACTGGAGGTATCGGCGGATTCGTCATACATCGGCTTGATGCTCAAGGAGATACCCATTCGCGACGAGTCCGGGGCTAACATTGTAAAGATAACCCGCGGAAGCCATGTCATACTTATCCCAGATGGGGAACAAAAGGTATATCCGGGTGACGAACTGCTGACGGTAGGGACAGAAGAACAGCTTGCCGCACTGAGGGAGATGTTCAAGGCGTCGATTGATGCACAGCCTGAGGATCAGTCCGATTTTGACGTTGAAACTGTCGAAGTGAAAGATGACTCCTATCTGAACGGAGTAAGTCTTAAATCCCTCGACATCCGCAAGTCCAACTGTATGGTAATCAGTGTTCTACGCGGCGACAACATGATCATCAATCCCCGCGCCGAATTCGTTTTCGCACCTGGCGACGTGGTCTGGATTGCCGGAGATACCGCTTCGGTAGAGTAT
>CAMNAD010000186.1 GCA_946530505.1 uncultured Bacteroidales bacterium | reverse complement strand
GTGACGGTGCCTTCCTTGAGGGCTGACAGATTTGCCGCGAGGTTGTCGAAGCCGACCACGCGGTAATTTCTTTCAGGATGACGCTCCAGGAATGGCGTGACCAGATAGATGCGGGAGTTGTACATCGCGATGTGCCGCACGCCCGGATGCAGGTTGAAGAATTCTTCGAGTATCCCGTCGATCTCTTCCGGTTTCTTGGGGTCGATGAACACGCTGTGCATCTTGCAGGAAGGGAAGTGCTTGGAGATATAGTCGATGAAACCCTCGCGGCGGTAGATGGTAGGATCCGACTGCCCGTGCTTGTCGCGCTGCACGCGGACGGCGGCCACTTCCTTTACATCTTCCTGCGCATCAGTCAGGATGGCTGCGCACAGATATCCGCTCTGGTACAACGGCATCCCGAAGTATGCCAGATACTCTCCGCATTCGAGTTTGGTGTCTATGTAAACGTAGGGAATATGTTTTTCCTGCAGCCTCCTTACGAAGATGAAACTGTCGTCCTTGAACATGGGCGCAAGCACGACTCCTGACGGATTCAGGGCCAGCACTTCTTCTTCCGCTTTATGGAAAGATTCCAGATTGTACTGGTCGTAACTTATCCTGTGCACCTCGATGCCGAAGGCACGCACAGCCTCGGCGCCCTTTTTGAGGCCGGGCTCGGCCAGTTCCCAGAACTCGCCTTCTTTGCATGCGGGCAGCAGCACCGCGATGATGCGTTTCTTGTTGTGCGCGAGCAGGGATGCGAACAGGTTCGGCTCATATCCAAGATCCTGGATAACCTTCATCACCTTGGCGTAGCTCTTCTTGGATACGCCTTCGCGGTTGTGAAGTACGCGGTCCACGGTACCCTTTGAAAGGCCCGTCAATCGTGCGATGTCTTTGATGGTAATTTTCTGGTCAGTTTCCATAGTGTTAAAATCTTCCCAAATATAACGGATTTTCCGTTACCGTGCACGGGATATCTCAAAATAAATGTTAAATTTGTGAAATTTAAAAAACTAATTATGCCAAAGATTGTTACTTTCGGAGAGATAATGCTGCGCTTGAGCCCAGAGGGCAACAACCGCTTCGTGCAATCAGACTCTTTCCGCATTATCCCCGGAGGCGGGGAGGCCAATGTCGCAGTCAGCCTCGCAGGTTATGGACACGATGCATTTTTCGTTACCAGACTTCCCAAACATGAAATAGGTCAGATAGCCGTGAATGCCCTTCGCAGATATGGCGTCAAGACGGATTACATCGTCCGCGGAGGGGACCGCATCGGCCTTTATTATGCCGAGACGGGTGCTTCCATGCGTCCCTCCAAAGTGATTTACGACCGTGCACATTCGGCCATTGCCGAAGCCGATCCGGAAGATTTTGATTTCGATGCCATCATGGAAGGCGCCTCTTGGTTCCACTGGTCGGGCATTTCACCTGCCATCTCCGACAAGGCTGCCGAGTTGACTCGTCTTGCATGCGAGGCGGCGAAGCGTCACGGAGTGACCGTATCGGTTGACCTTAACTTCCGCAAGAAGCTCTGGACCTCCGAAAAAGCCATTTCCGTCATGCGTCCGCTGATGAAATACGTGGATGTGTGCATAGGCAACGAAGAAGACGCCGAACTTTGCCTCGGGTTCAAACCCGACGCCGATGTCGAGGGCGGCAAGACCGATGCTTCCGGATACGAAGGAATCTTCAGGCAGATGGCTGCCGAGTTCGGATTCAAATATGTCGTCAGCACTTTGCGCGAGAGCTTCAGCGCTACCCACAACGGCTGGAAGGCGCTCATTTTCAACGGCAGCGAGTTCTATCAGAGCAAGCGCTACGAGATCAATCCCATCATAGACCGTGTCGGTGGCGGCGATTCATTCTCCGGCGGTCTCATCCACGGTATGCTCAAGTACCCCGGCGACCAGGCATCCGCCCTGGAATTCGCCGTTGCGGCATCCGCTCTGAAACACACCATCAACGGCGACTTCAACCTTGTGAGCGAAGACGAAGTGCTTAGCCTCGCAGGCGGCAACGCTAACGGAAGAGTACAAAGATAAAGACTATGGCAAAATACGATAAAATCCAGGTGCTGACCGCCATCAAGGAAACAGGCATAGTGCCCGTTTTCTATAACGGCAATCTTGAAATCAGCAAGAATGTGCTGAAGGCCTGCTATGAAGGCGGCATCCGCGCATTCGAATTCGCAAACCGCGGCGACTTCGCACAGGAAGTCTTCGGCGAGCTTGTGAAATACGCAAACAAGGAACTCCCCGGCATGATAGTGGGTATTGGATCCGTAGTGGATCCCGGCACCGCCGCCCTCTACATCCAGCTCGGCGCCAATTTCGTGGTAGGTCCTCTCTTCAACCCTGCCATCGCTCCCATCTGCAACCGCAGGAACATCCCCTATGCTCCCGGCTGCGGCAGCGTAAGTGAGGTGGGTGCAGCCCAGGAAGCCGGATGCGACCTCTGCAAGGTCTTCCCCGGCGACGTCCTCGGCCCCGCATTCGTGAAAGGCCTCCGCGCCCCCATGCCCTGGAGCAAACTCATGGTGACCGGCGGCGTTAAACCCACCCGCGAGAACCTCGAAGGCTGGTTCAAGGCCGGCGTCTTCTGCGTCGGAATGGGCAGCAACCTCTTCCCCAAGGACGTCATCGCCGCAGGCGAGTGGAGCAAGATTTCCGACCTCTGCCGCGACGCCCTCGCAATCGTCAAGGAAGTAAGATAAACCAAAGATATGAGTACTAACCAAAAACTAATGACCAATTGGCGCTGGTGGCTCTGCTCGCTGCTGTTCGTAGCAACGACGGTGAACTACCTCG
>CAMNAD010000185.1 GCA_946530505.1 uncultured Bacteroidales bacterium | reverse complement strand
GTAATTATTCGCGGACTCTGCGTCGAAAAACCGGCCTTCCGTGCCCAAAAACGCCTGAAACGGGCACGGCACCTTTAAAAACCAGCCTTCGGTGCCCAAAAACGCCCGAAACGGGCACGGCATCTTTAAAAACCGGCCTTCCGTGCCCAAAAACGCCCGAAACGGGCACGTCACCTTTAAAAACCGGCCTTCGGTGCCCAAAAACGCCCGAAACGGGCACGGAATCAGGAACGAGGGCGCATCGCCGGGGCCAGAGCCACCAGCAGGCCTATCAGCGCCACTCCGGATGCGGAAATCAGCACGTCGGACAGCTTCAGCACCACGGGATAAGCGTCCACCACGAAATTGCCGGGCATCTTCACAAGCCCGAAATGCTGCTGCAGGAGAGCCAGTCCAACTCCGACAACGACTCCTACGGCCATTCCAAGCAGCGATAT
Source organism: uncultured Bacteroidales bacterium (assembly GCA_946530505.1). Lineage (GTDB taxonomy): Bacteria > Bacteroidota > Bacteroidia > Bacteroidales > UBA932 > Cryptobacteroides. The sequence goes on along the minus strand of CAMNAD010000185.1, from coordinate 2,386 downwards.
CAGCCATCCTTCCAGAATGAAGATACGCCTTATAAGGCCGTCGTCGGCACCCATGGCCTGCAAAGTGGCAATGTCATCATGCTTCTCTATCATCAGCATCGACAGCGAACCGAATATATTAAGTGAGATGATGATTACCACGAAAAGAAGTATCAGGAAGATGGCAGCCTTCTCGTAGCGCATCATCTTGTAGAGAGACTCATCCTGCATATAGCGGTCCTGTACTCTGAAACCGTCGCCGAGCTGTTTGCGAAGATCCTTCGTGAACAGCCTCGCGGCGCGGGGGGAAAGTCCGTCGGCATATCGTATTTCCACTGCTGATACTTCTTTGTAATATCCTGTCAACGAACGCATTACTCCGATAGGCAAAATGATGGTCCCATCCGCTCCGGCTTCGGAGCTGTGCGGGATGTCCATCACTTTTGTTGCGTAGATATCTGCGGTGTGCAGCGATGCGGCAGGGTTGGAGGGGGAGATGTATCCTGTCCTGTCCGGATACCATACCCGGATGGGGGAGAGGAACTTGGGATTGATGCCGAGTTTCCAGGCGAGGTCGCTGCTGACGACGGCGAGGCGCAGGTCCCCGTTGCGGAGGGCGAGCCCCATTTCTTCCTCGTACACCTCGTCAACTCCCTTGGCATTCACGACGCTCTGCTTGCCTTCGTAGGATATGAAAACTTTGTCAGCTACGATGCTGGACAGGCTCCCTGCCTGCGGCGCATCGTAGAGCCAGTCGAAAGCAGGCCCCTCCGGAATGAAGGTCTTGCCCTCTGAAGGAACAATGCGCAGGTCGGCCTCCACACTGGAGAGATTCTTCTCTATTATGCCGTTGAATCCGTTGAAAACGGAAAGAATCAGGATGAGAGCGGCGGTGCCTATGGCCATGCCGGCCGCACTTATCGCAGAGATGATGTTGATGACATTGTGGGATTTCTTTGCGAAAAGATAACGGCCGGCTATGTACAGGGGCAGTCTCACTTTTTCAGGAGTTCGTCGATATGTTCGGCGTAGTCGATGGACGTGTCGAGATAGAATACGAGTTCAGGCACGATCCGGAGCTGTTTCCCGACCTTGCGGCCGAGTTCCCCGCGCAGGGCCCTGTTCTGGTCCTGGAGAGAAAACATCACCTCCGGTTGCTTATCGGAGGGGAAGATGCTCACATAGACCTTGGCAACGGAAAGGTCCGGGCTGATGCGCACCTCGCTTACCGTAACCATAGCTCCGCCAAAGGCGGCCATACCCTTGACGCGGATGATCTCCGCGAGGTCTTTCTGTATTTCGCGGGCAACCTTGAGCTGCCTTGTGGACGGGGCTTTTTCCATAATTACTTTACTTTGATGATGAAGTATTCCTTCTTACCCTTCTGGGCAAGGATGTATTTGCCGTCGATGATGTGCTCTTCGCCTATCATTCCGGCAGGATCGGTGAATTTGTCTTTATTGATGCTGACACCGTTCCCCTGGATCATCTTGCGGGCTTCGCCCTTCGAAGGGAATACGGAGGTCTCTACGGCCAGGAAGTCCTGTACGGGGCAGGGGAGTTTGTCTCTGGAAATCTCGAAGGTGGGTACGCCGTCGAACACTGCGAGGAAGGTGCGCTCGTCGAGTTTGCGCAGATCCTCCGAGGTGCTCTTGCCGAAGAGCATCTGCGAAGCGGAAACAGCATTCTCGTATTCCTTCTCGCCATGGACCATGATGGTCACCTCCTTTGCGAGAAGTTTCTGGAGGGTTCTGCGGCCGGGATCGGCGCGGTGTTCCTCGATGGCCGCCTCGATGACAGGACGCTCGAGCATAGTGAAGATCTTGATGTAACGCTCGGCATCATCGTCGCTAACGTTGAGCCAGAACTGATAGAACTGGTAGGGCGTGGTGCGCTCTGCATCAAGCCAGATGTTGCCCTTCTCAGTCTTTCCGAACTTGCCGCCGTCGCTCTTGGTGATGAGGGGGCAGGTGAGGGCGTAGGCATCCTTGCCCAGCACCTTGCGTATGAGTTCGGTGCCGGTGGTGATGTTGCCCCACTGGTCGGCTCCTCCAAGTTGCAGGCGGACGTCGTTGTGCTGGTAGAGATAGAGGAAATCGTAGCCCTGGAGCAGCTGGTATGTGAATTCTGTGAAGGACATACCCTCCGAGGAGTCGCGGCTGAGACGCTTCTTCACGGAATCCTTGCTCATCATATAGTTTACGGTGATGAGTTTTCCGATATCGCGGGTGAAGTTGATAAAGGTGTAGTCCTTCATCCAGTCGTAGTTGTTCACCAGTTCCGCCTTGTTGGGTGCGTCGGAATCGAAGTCAAGGAATTTGCCAAGTTGGGCCTTGATGCAGGAAACGTTGTGGGCAAGGGTCGCCTCATCGAGAAGGTTGCGTTCCGCGCTCTTCATCGAAGGGTC
>CAMNAD010000184.1 GCA_946530505.1 uncultured Bacteroidales bacterium | reverse complement strand
CCCGGCAGTGTCCCACAAGGGGAACCCTGTCCGGGCATTGCCCGTCCGCAAGCCTCCCCGGGCATCATTCCGGCGGCAGCTGCCCAGTCGCTGTTGACGACAGCATAGGCCGCACCGGCCTCGAGGGCCTTCAGAGCATAATCGTTCCCATCGAAATTCTCACCACGCAGGGCGAAAAAGATAGCGCCTGCCGGAATCGCGCGGCTGTCGGTACTCACCCGGTAGCCGCAGTCGCAGTATAATTTGTAAAGATCTTCGATACTCATTTCGTTCCCGTACTTCCGAATCCTCCCTCGCCGCGCCCGGTAGCGCTCAGTTCGGATACTTCTTCCCAATCTATCTTTTCGTGTCTGGCAAGCACCAGCTGCGCAATGCGCTCCCCCGGCTCGACAGTAAAGGGTTCGTCCGAAAGGTTCACCAGAATCACGTTCACTTCCCCGCGATAATCCGCATCGATGGTTCCGGGAGTGTTCAGCACTGTAATGCCCTTCTTTGCAGCAAGGCCGCTGCGCGGACGAACCTGGACTTCGAACCCAAGCGGAATCTCCAGATAAAGCCCGGTAGGAATCATTGCACGCTGAAGCGGCTTAAGCACAATAGGCGATTCGAGGGAAGCGCGCACATCCATCCCGGCGGAAGCCAGGGTGGCGTACTGCGGAAGGGCGTTTGAGCCCTTGTTCACGACCTTTACTGTCATTACTTCTGAGCTTTTGTATAAAGGAAAACTGTAATCAATGCAAACACCAGGTTCGGTATCCACAAAGCTATGGATGCAGGCATGGTACCCGCATAAACGAACATCTGGGAGAAACGCAGGAACAAGATATAGGTAAATGCAAGAGCAATTCCAACACCCAGGTTCCAGCCTATTCCTCCCCTCTTCTTGCGCGAGGAAAGGCACACGCCCATAATCGTCAGGATGATGGCGGAAAAAGGCATTGCATAACGGTTGTGCAATTCGATTTCGGCGAACATCACATTGGCATCGCCTCGCATATCCTGGGTTTTTATAAGCTGATTCAAGTCCCGTATAGGGAGGGTCTCCACTGTTTTTTCGTTACGATAAAAGTCCGTCACCGTCAGTTCTATCACCGTATCTTTTTTTTCGCCGCTGGTAATATGGTCTTCAAGGCCGGAAGCATAGTCGCGGATGAACCAGTTGCGAAGCCTCCAGCACTGCTGCGTACTGTCCCAGACAGCTGAATCCGCCTCCAACTTGCTCTTCAACTTGTTGTTCTCTATAGTCTCGAGAGTGAACTTGTAGGCAGTATTGTTCCAGCGGCTGAAAGACTCCACATAGACGAACTGCCCGGGAGCTATCTGATAGTGGACATTTCGGAACTTTATGTTTCGTGCCTTTATGTATTTGTCCTCGAATGCAGTCCTCGTCACATTTGACCGTGGAATCACGTAGAGGTTAAGTCCAAGCGACAGCATTGCGATCAATATGGCGCAGCCGACGTAGGGTACAAGGATGCGCACATAACTGATACCTCCTGACAGCATGGCGATGAATTCCGAATTGGCCGCCATCCTTGAAGTGAAGAAGATGACCGTAATGAACACGAACAGAGGGCTGAACATGTTTACGAAATACGGGACGAAGTTCACGTAGTAGTCGAAGATGATGGCCTTGATGGGCGCCTCGTTCTTCACAAAATAGTCGACCTTCTCGGATATATCGAAGATGATGACGATGCCTATGATGAGCAGCAACGCCATAAAGAAGGTCGTGATGAACTTCTTGGATATGTAGAGGTCGAGTTTCCTCATAATCTCTGTGTTATCTTGGCCACTGCGGCGTCCTTCCAGGATGCGAAGTCGCCGGCCTCTATGTGAGCACGTGCCTGGCGCACCAGATCGAGATAGAAAGCGAGATTGTGCTCGCTGGCGATCATGCCGGCGAACATTTCGCCGGAGACGAAGAGGTGCCTCAGGTAAGCTTTGCTGTATGTATGGTCAACAAATGATGTGCCTGCAGGATCGAGGGGAGAAAAATCGTCCTTCCATTTCTCGTTGCGCATATTCATGATGCCGTTCCACGTGAACAGCATCCCGTTGCGTCCGTTCCGGGTGGGCATCACGCAGTCGAACATATCAACTCCGCGGGCGATTCCCTCCAGGATATTGGCCGGAGTGCCGACTCCCATGAGGTAGCGAGGACGGTCTTCCGGCAGAAGAGGACAGACCAGTTCCAGCATCTCGTACATCTTCTCCGTAGGCTCCCCTACCGCAAGGCCGCCGATGGCATAGCCGTCGGCATCGAACTGCACGGCGTGGTCGACAGCCTCTTTGCGGAGATCCGGATATACGCAACCCTGCACTATGGGGAAAAAGGTCTGCTCGTAACCATAAAGCGGCTCTGTTTCGCGGAAACGCTTGGCATAACGCTCCAGCCAGCCCTTCGTGAGATTGAGGCTCTTGCGGGCGTAGGAATGGTCGGCGTCGCCGGGACAGCACTCGTCGAGGGCCATGCAGATGTCGGCGCCGATGATGCGCTGGGTATCCACATTGTTTTCCGGAGTGAAAGTATGACTGCTGCCGTCGATATGGCTTTGGAAGGTGCAGCCTTCCGGAGTGAGCTTGCGTATGGGACTCAGGCTGAACACCTGGAAGCCGCCGCTGTCGGTGAGGATGGGACGGTCCCAGTTCTCGAACTTGTGAAGTCCGCCCGCCGCCCTGAGGATATCCAGCCCGGGACGGAGATAGAGATGATATGTATTGCCGAGGATGATCTCGGCTTTGACATCTTCCTTAAGGTCTTTATGGTATACCCCCTTTACGGACCCGACAGTGCCTACGGGCATGAAGATCGGGGTGCGTATATCGCCGTGGCCGGTATGCAG
>CAMNAD010000183.1 GCA_946530505.1 uncultured Bacteroidales bacterium | reverse complement strand
GCCGTCGCACTCGCTCTGCTGCTGCCAGGGACGCGTGCCGTCCAGTTTCTCTATCAGTTCGCGCGTTCCGCTCACCTCGGTACTCTCGTTCGAAGCCACGTAGAACACCACGCAGGGGTGATTGCGCACCCTCTTCACGGAAGATTCTACATTTGCGAAATAGGTGGCGACATCGTGCGGATGGCGGGTATCCCCTGTCATGAAGAACTCTTCCCACACCATGAAGCCGTACTCGTCGCAGAGCTGATGGAAGTAGTCGCTCTCCACGATTCCGCCGCCCCAGAGGCGCAGGAGATTGAATCCGCACTGCGCGCTCATACGGAGCACCGCCGCCATGCGCTTGTCGTTGTCCTTCAGCATCGCCTCCGGAATCCAGTTGCTGCCGCGCACGAAGATGGGTTTCCCGTTCACAACGAAGAGCTTGCTCTCGTCCGGCGTACTCCTCGTCGCCACCACCTCCCTGATTCCGAAGCGCGTCTGCACCTCATCGCTCAGCACGCCATCTTCGTATACAGAGATTTTCAGGTCGTACAGGGGATGATCCCCCTTGCCCAGAGGCCACCAGAGGGCCGGTTCATCGATGTGCAGGCGCCTGAACTCCTTCGCGGAGAAGCACACTTCCTGCACTTCCTCACGGTAGAGTTCCACCTCCTTCTCGAAGGTCCTGGCGCTCGCGAGCCCCGGTCCGGTGATCTCCCCCACCACGCGGGCCTTGTGCGTCTTCGGGCTGTCCACATAGCGGCTGCCGACCTCCACGCTCACCGTCAGATCCGCCGCATCGTAGTGAGGATGAGAGAGTTCCGAGCGCACGAAGGGATGGCGCACGGTCATCCCGCCGGTCGAATAGAGGGAGATGCTCCGCCAGATGCCGGTGTTGCGGTCGCGTACGGCATCCCAGAAGGTGAAATCCCAGCCCACGCTCATCAGCATGGTGGAATTCAGGCCGATATTGCCGTCGCCGCCGTTATTGTACTCGCCGGGCGCGCCCCAGGTCTTCTTGCCGGGCCTGCCGGGAAAATCTACCGGATACACCAGCACCGCCAGCGCATTGCGTCCGCCTATGTTGGCGAACTCCGTGATGTCGATGTCATCGTCCCGGAACATGCCGGTGAGGGTACTGAACAGATGCCCGTTCACCCAGAACTCCGCCCGGTAGTTGATGCCCTCCGGATGCAGCCAGACCTTCTTTCCGGCATAGTCCGCGGGGATGTCGAACTCCGTGCGGAACCAGTAGGTATAGTAGCCGCGGCCCACCTCGTTGATGTCGGGGATGAGGCCCTTCGTGAGGCGGTTGTTGTCCGAGAAATACGGATCCGGAAGGATGCCGTTCTCCACCAGGTTGGTGAGCACGGTGGCGGGCACGCGCGCCTTCATCCAGTTAGTGTCGTTGAATCCCGGCTGGGAGATAATTTCGCCCTGCCCGGCCTGGTCGATGCGGCACATCTTCCACTGTGCGCCCTCGGAGGAGTCGAAGTAGATATGGTCCTTGTTGCGGGCCAGATTGGGGGAAATTGCAGCGCTGAGTGCGATCGGTGCGAAAAGCAGAAGAAGGGCGATACGTTTCATTCGGGTTTGGTCGTTTTGTGGTGTTCTACAAATATAGTAAAAAAGAGGGAAATGGTGGCGTGCTACGCAACTGCCTGACCAGCAGCTTTTTACGCAAAATGACCCGGCCGAATTCAGCCGGGTCATTTTAAGTATTCCGCTGTGCCACAATCACTTGCGTAGCACGGGTGAGTGTGGCCGGCAGCAGGGCAGGTGCAGGAATTTCCGAATCTGGTCGATCTTTGGATTGATTTTAGCATAAAACGTGCTGCTTATCTTGCGTATCTGTCTTTCATCCAAGTTCTCGTAATTCGGCCCTTCGAAACCAAGCTGCCGACTCAACGACAGCATCTTCTGGTAGTTTGAGTGATCTCCGTATTCATCCTCGAGTTCATACTCGTTGCCCGCAATGTTGTTGATTGTCTCCAAAGCTCTGTCAAAAGAACCAAAAATCTCTATCAAATCTTTGTATGACAGGAAGTTGTACTTGTAGATTATGTAGTCCGTCATCTGTCGTTTTTCTTCCATATCCAGACGTGCGTATATTCTTCGCAAGACTGCGTAACCCAGATGTTTGCCTGTTGAATAATACAAGTCCACAATCTTCAGAGCCTGACGCATCGCGTAGCGGCAGTCTCTTTTTACCAATTTCTTTGAAAATGGATTCGGGTTGTTATAATAAGCGAGGAGAGTCCACCTGTTGTCTGCGGCTTTTTTGCACATTCTCCCGGCAACGGGGTTGTTGGCGTTATATGCAATGGCAGAGATGATATTCTTGACTCCTTTTTTGTCAGATTGTCCGAACGGACTGTTGAATACCGGCCCGGTCCGTTTGTATTCCGTATTGTATTCGTGAGCAAAACAGCTTTCCATACGCCTCTGGAAGTCGCTGACTTTACCTCTGGCAATGATCTTGAAAAGGGAGTGTGTGTGGTTGAACATAATTGAAAAGGCCAACACGCATAAATGCATCTGCCTCACAAGCACACTGTAGAGGGTGAAGTATACCAGGCAATCCTCGATCCGGTAAAAAATCCCCCAGCCGTTCCGGCCCTTCAAGAAAACGTGTTTCGCAATCATATTTATCCTTTTTCCCGCAAATGTGAAAAGAGGAAATGACAATATCAATAAGATTTCTGCATAGTAATAATTTATTTTATGTTTCCGATACGAAAACATTTTTTACCCCCTTTTGCCCGTGCTACGCAACTGCCTTTTCACCAGCGCTTTACGCAAAATGACCCAGCCGATTTCGGTTGGGTCATTTTGCGTATTCCGCTGTGCCACAACTACTTGCGTAGCACGGGTAAAAAACGCCGACGGAA
>CAMNAD010000182.1 GCA_946530505.1 uncultured Bacteroidales bacterium | reverse complement strand
CTTCAATATCGTATGAGGAGCCGTTGGGATTGTCGACATACCGGAAGGCGACCTGCCCGTTCTCGAAAAGTTCGCGCGCAAGTTCTTCGCCCACGACGAATTTGCCCTCGCCATGGCTGAACGCAATGGAGTGCCTTTCTCCGACTTTGAACGAAGAAAGCCAGGGCGAGTTCACGGAGGCGACTTCCGTGGTTGCTATCAAGGATATATGTCGGTTGATATCGTTGCGGAAAAGGGTGGGAGAATCGGGGGTGACGCATCCGAGCTTGCCATAGGGCAGCAGGCCGCTCTTCACGAGGGCCTGGAATCCGTTGCAGATACCCAGAATAAGGCCTCCCCTGCCGAGCAGGGCGGTAATCGCCGCACCCACCTTGGCATTGCCTATTACATCGGCGATGAACTTGCCGCTGCCATCCGGCTCGTCGCCGGAAGAGAATCCTCCGCAGAAAGCCAGGATATGAGCTTCATCTATGCGTGCGGAGAGTTCATCTATCGAGCGGAGAACGTCTTCCGGAGTGAGGTTGCGGAAGATGAAGGGGCGGACCTCCGCGCCTGCCTTGCGGAAGGCCTTCGCGGTGTCGTAGTCGCAGTTTGTTCCGGGAAATACCGGCAAGCAAACCACAGGACTCTGAACAGGCTCGCCAGTTCTGCGGACGCGCAGATTCTGCGGACGGGCAATGCAGGTACCGGGTTCCCCTTGCGGGACACGGACCTGCCCTTTGCCCGGCGCGGAAAGCCTTGTGGGAGCGTCCGCAGAACTGGTACAGGCTGTATCCGCAATACGTGGAGGATACAACTTGAAATAGCGCCCCTCGTATGCCGATTCCAGAGCTTCGAGCGACATCTCTTCGCCATTTATGCAGATGCCTTCGGCTGTCACTTCCCCGAGCAGGACAGCCGCAGGGTAATCGAGTTCGCCCGTGGCTTCTACCACTGCTGAGCCATATCCCAGCGAGAAGAGTTCATCTTCTGGAAGATTCACCCGCACGCCAAGGGCATTGCCGAAGGCCATCTTGACCAGCGCCTCGGCCACTCCGCCATAACTCAGCGACCACGCCGCCACGATTGCGCCCGCCTCCGCCTGCTCGCGGATGAAACTCCAGTTCGCCTTGAGCGCGTCGGTATCCGGCATATAATTGGAGAGAGGAGTGTGCTTGATGAGGTATATCCTGTTCCCGGCCTTCTTGAATTCGGGAGAAATGACCTTGCGGGCATCCACGGTGGTGATCCCGAAGGCCACGAGGGTGGGAGGAACGTGTATATGCTCGAAAGTGCCGCTCATGGAATCCTTGCCGCCTATGGAAGGCAGGCCCAGTTCCGCCTGCATCCTGAGTGCGCCGAGCAGGGCACTGAGGGGCTTGCCCCAGGTATGGGGATCGTGAGTCATCCTCTCGAAGTATTCCTGATAGGAGAAACGCATCCCTGACCAGTCCGCGCCAGAGCATGCAACCTTCGTACAAGCCTCCACGACTGAATAAGCGGCTGAATGATAAGGGCTCCACAGGGCGATATCGGGATTGTATCCGAAGGCCATCACGCTTGCGGTATCGGTATACCCCCCGACGGGAATCTTCTGCACTGAAACCTGGGTTTCGGTAGCCTGCCGGCTGCCGCCGTACGGCATGAGTACGGTAGAGCGGCCGATGGTGGAATCGAACATCTCCACGAGTCCTTTCTGGGATGCCACGTTGGCAGAAGACATAACGGCTGTCACTTTATCTGACAGTGTCGCGCCCTCCGGTTTGCGGACGAACGGATTCTTGTCTTCGACCGCGGATATGGCAGCCTTGGCGTAATGCTTCGCACCTGCGCTGTCGATGAAGCTGCGCGCGAGGTCGCATACCTTGACTCCCCCGTTATACATACGCATACGGCCGCTGTCCGTAACATCGGCGACGTGCGTCACTTCTATGTTGTCCGCAGTGCAGAGCCCGCGGAATTCTTCTACCGAAGAGGCCTCGACCACGACGGCCATCCTTTCCTGAGACTCGCTGATGGCGAGTTCGGTAGAATTGAGGCCGGCATATTTGACAGGCACGCGGTCGAGGTAGATGTCGAGTCCGTCGGCAAGTTCCCCGATTGCCACGCTCACGCCACCGGCGCCGAAGTCATTGCTCTTCTTTATGAGGCGGGTGACTTCAGGGCGGCGGAAAAGCCTCTGAAGCTGGCGCTCCTCCGGAGCGTTTCCCTTCTGGACTTCGCTGCCGCAGGTTTCGAGCGAGGCCTCGGTGTGCTCTTTGGATGATCCCGTAGCTCCGCCTATGCCGTCCCTGCCGGTACGGCCGCCCAGCATCAGCACCACATCTCCGGGGGCCGGGCTCTCGCGACGCACGTCGGAAGCTTTGACGGCTCCTACAACCGCACCGATCTCCATTCGCTTCGCGGTATATCCCTCGGAATAGATCTCACGAACATGCGTAGTGGCGAGACCTATCTGGTTGCCATAGCTCGAATAACCTCCCGCTGCCTTGCGGCTGATCATGCGTTGAGGCAGTTTGCCGGGGATAGTGTCCGCGACACTGGCGCAGATATCGCCAGCCCCGGTCACACGCATTGCCTGATATACGTAGGCACGGCCGGAAAGAGGATCGCGGATGGCGCCTCCCAGGCAGGTAGCAGCACCGCCGAAGGGCTCGATTTCGGTTGGGTGGTTATGGGTTTCGTTCTTGAACTGGAGCAGCCATTTCTGCGGCTCGCCATCGACATCCACATTAATATATATGCTGCAGGCGTTGTTCTCTTCGCTCTGCTCGAGGTCGTCGAGCTTGCCTTTGGCCTTAAGCCAACGGGCGCCGATGGTAGCAAGTTCCATGAGACAGAGGGGCTTGGCATCGCGCCCGAGTTCGTGGCGCATATCCGCAAACAGACGCA
>CAMNAD010000181.1 GCA_946530505.1 uncultured Bacteroidales bacterium | reverse complement strand
CGATCTTTACGGCAAAATTCGGGGTTTTCAGGCGGCTCAGCACCTTGTCGCGCAGGGAGACGTCGGGGTCAGAGGGGCCGGAGTGGTCGGAAGACGCCGCCGAGCCGGAGTCGCTTCCGTCCACCACCATCACGCGATTGTCTCTGTAGGATGCCCGCCAGTAGCAGTCCACGCGGATGAACTTCAGAATATTCGATACGCCGGCGCCGAACTCCACATAGGGCAGGTGACCGAGCGACGATGTGCCGTTCGGGAAAAGCATTGGCGCCTGCATATCTGCAATATCCACTTTGGCGAGATTGCCGTTGTTGCGGTCAGAAAGTGAGCCCCAGGTGGCCTTGATCGATACTTCCTCCCTCCATCCGAGTTTGCGGATGAGGGGCACCTTTCCGAAGAAGAAACCGTTGAAACAATGGTTCCAGAACACCGTCAGCCAGGTATCCGAAGCGAACTCCATGAAATCCATGCAGGCGAAGGAGAAGCGGTTGAGCAGATAGGTGCTGTTCCCTTCGTGGAAATGCAGCAGAGGATAAGGCACCTGCCCATAGACTTTGCCGGCATTCACATAAATCCTCGACGTGCCGAACGGAGGCACACGAGGGCTCCAGCGCAGGGTGAATTCCGGGCGCAGATAACTGTAATCCCCTTTCCTCAAGCCGGATACAGACCCGGCCAGGGTAAGGGTCACCGAAGGATATTCGGAATAAACGTAGGTCTTCTTGAACAGCCCGCGGTTCACCGTTTCATCTTTCGAAAGATGCAGGGATAAATACATCTCGTTGGCGGCAACGCTTGCGATGCGGCTCGAGTCACGGGCATACATCGGCACCTGCCGTATTTCCGGAATCCACGACACCTCGTTCGGGTAGAATCGCTTGAAAATGAAACCTATCTCTCCGTTCACGCGCGACGAAAACTCATGCTCATAGGCGCCTGCGAAGGAGGACATCATACAGAGCTTGTTGTTGTAGCTGCCTCCGAAGATGGTGGCGAGGATATTCCCTTCTCCTATGGAATTGGCGGCAGGACTGCCGAGCTGAAATACATCGTACTTCGCACCGAGCGTCAGCTTGCGCTGGGGGATGCGCCCGAAGAGGTGCTCCCACTTGAACTCTCCCTTGAGCGTCTTGTCCTTGGTGCCGTAGGCCCCGTAGACGGTGAAACGGTCGGTGGTGCTGAAACTCTTTGAAGTGCGCATTCCGAACTGGGGACGGAATCCTTCCAACGAATTGAAACTAAAAAGTTTAAAGTAGGGGCCAAAGCCGATTTTCCCCACCTCGTAGTAGCCGTTGATGGCGGTATAGACAATCTCGTAGAGGCTCTTGTAAAGAGGGACTGTCTGTATTTTATCCACCATGTCGTAGACGGACTGCTCCTTCTCTGTAAGAGCAACCGGACGCACCGAAGCCCAGTAGGCCTCGTCTTTCCGGGTGGCATCTTCCTTCACCTGCACCAATCCGGCACCCGAGCGCAGTTTCGACGAAAGCGAGAACTCCGGATTGCTGTACACCATCTCCTTCTTCGCGATGAACGACAACATCTTCGAGGAATCCCTCAACGACAGCGAGAGGTCCACATACATGCGGTCGGACTTGTAGAACCAGGTGGAGTCCGGCTGGCGCTCGTACTCCGAATCGAACACAAGGTCCCTCAGCCAGTTGACGTTGGTGGTGTTCTTCATGTTGGCGCGTATGCTGCGCAGGGCGAAATCTTCGCAGTCGATGCGCATCTCCCCGTCGAAGGCCGGGGAGGACACCAGCTGCTTTGGATGATACCTCACCAGCAAAGTCTTGCGGCCATCAACCTGCAGGGTATCGATAATATAATAGTTGTAGTAAAGCAGGCCTGACTCCTGTATGGGCGAAGGGAACTGCACGTCGAAGGCGTTGATAAAGGGGCGGTAGAAGTTCACCCGCAGATGCAGCGAGCCGGTAAACTGGCTCAGCATATTGTTCCCCTCGGGATTCAGGCCGGAGATGCGGTTGGCGACCACGGTCTCGGTATTCACTTCGGGAGATGCGCTGTGACGCCTGCGCGCCATAGTCTCGGAAATCATCACCGGCAGATAAGGCACGCCGGATACGGCGGAAGTATCGATGTAGTCGAACACGAAGCCGAACTCCCGCTTGAAGCCCTTGCCCGTCAGCTGCTCGGCCGGGTGCGTGAGGTCCAGTTCCATCTTGTTGTAGACGTCGCACTCATATTCGGGATGATTGTCCGGATCGTTGGTGGCGCGGTGTTTCTGGATGTTCGCAAGGAGTTCGCGAGCCTTCTTGTTGTCTGCCTTCACCTTCGCGCCCGTCAGGCGGTTGTCGGTCAGATGCAGGACAAAGTCCACTTCGTTGAACTGCCCGGGGTGCACCTGCTTGCCCTGAGTGTCATAGCCCAGCAGCTGGGCGACCACCACATTGGCGGAAAGATCCCGGTTCTCGAGATTGTAGTAGCCGTCCATGTCAGTGGTGATGCCGACGGTAGTCCCGGCGAAATACACCGCGGCGAAGGGTACTCCCTCGCCTATGTCGTCGGTAACCCGGCCGCGCACCTTTGTTGTCTGCGCATCGCAGATCACGGACGCAAAAAACAGCGCCGCTGCCGAAAGCAGATATTTCAGGCCAGGTTTCATATTGCGAAGTTACGCAATTGCGGGGAATAAAGCAAAGACGGCGGAGCCGGAGCCGGACATTGCGGCATAGACTGCGCCTTGGTCATAGAAATTTTGCTTGAGGCGGGCGATTTCGGGATGCGACGGGAAGACGCTGCGCTCGAAGTCGTTAACGAGGCGTCCGCGCCACTGCGATACCGGCAGGCGGAGACACACATCAAGAGGCGTGCCACCCTCGGCCACCTGCCTGACCTCCAGTCCTGCATACGCCTCCTTCGTACTCACCGCAACCCCCTCTGGCACGGCGACTTCGA
>CAMNAD010000180.1 GCA_946530505.1 uncultured Bacteroidales bacterium | reverse complement strand
TGCACCCGAGAAGGACGTCGGCGTTGCGCGCGGACTGAAGGACCCTGGAGAAAACATATTCGTAAATGGCGTCGCGGCCGGAGGTAGATGCCTCGCGGCTGAAGGAAAAGCCGTCGCGGGGGTATCCGAACTCCTCGGCCACCACCTTTTTGCCGAGTTTGCGGGCAATCTGCATGTGGCGGTCGATGTAATCGCGGATCTTGTCGAGAGCCGTCTGCACTCCGCCGGCTATGTCGTTTTCCTTCACCCAGCTCCAGTTATAAGGCCAGATATGGATAGTGATATAGTCAATATCCGGACAGTCGTTCAGGCGCTCGACCAGGGAATAATCCTGTTCGCAGCCCATGAATCCCTCGTTGCCGGTACTTACCATGTGCTCCGGGTCGATGGATTTGATGAGGGCGGCAGTGCCCTGCACGTATTTGCAGAAGTCGTCGAAAACCTGAGTGTCGGTGCGGAAAGGCCGCGGCTCGTTGCAGACCTGCCAGGAATAGATGGCGTCCGAGTCCTTGTAGCGCTCTACTACGCGGCGGACGTGCTCCTGAAAGAGTTCAACCGCCTTGGCATTGCTTGCAAATGCAGCCATGGCAGGCATATACACATGGTAGCCGTCGGTCGCAGGATGCGGCTGACGTCCGGCGCCGGCTTTCTCGAGCCAGGAACGATATCCGTCCTCGCTCCACTCCCAGGCATTGTTCAGAAAGAGTACACCCTTCATTTCCCTCTTGGAGAAGGCCTTGAGGGCGGCATCCATTCCTTCCCAGTTCTCGTCGGTAGCGAGGATGCGCAGATTGGTGATTCCGTGAGCCTTGAGGGAATCCAGTTCAGCTTCAAAACGGGCAGGATCCTCCACGGCAAGACGGGAGGCATACCACATGTTGGTGCCTATGAAGTAGTCGGGGGCTTCCTGTCTGGCGGAATTGCCACTGCAGGATGCCATGAACAGCATCAGGAAGCCGATAATCGATAAAATCAAAAGTCCAAGCCGGTTATTAGTCATATTACGCGCGTTAACGGTTGCAAAGTTAAGGAGTTGCGCGCACGCAGACTAATACGATTTTGTCAAATATCGCAAACTTTTTTGCTATACGATAATTTTCGTCTTTTTATACACCTGCCGGAAATCCCGGGGCGTCATTCCCTTTTTTTCCTTGAATACCCGGTTGAAATTGGACAGGTTGTTGAAGCCGCAGTTGTAGCAGATGACAGCCACGCTTTCGTTTGTATCGACCAACGCCCGCACGGCATTCCCCAGCCGCACGTCGGTGATGTAGTCAGTAATGGTCCGGCTTGCGTGCGAGCGGAAGAAACGGCTGCAGGAGGTAGGACTCATGCTGATGAGATCGGCAAGTTCACCGAGCTGTATAGGTTCGGAATAATGGGCATGGATATACTCTTTTATCGCTTCGACCCTGTGGCTCTCCGACCGGTGCGGCGCTTTTGCGAAAGCGCTGGTAGCAAGTTTGCGCCCTTCGAATTGAGATAGTTCATGAAGTATCTGGATACAGCGTATCACCTGGACGAAACTGTCTGTCTCCGTGGCGATTGTATCGAGTTTCGAATACACCTTCATGATGGCTTCCAGAGGGAACGACAGCCCTTGGCGCGCGTTCTCGAACATTTTGCGCACGGACTCGAACTGGTTCTTGCTCAGCAGCCCGGCATCGAAAAGGTCGGGCGAAAACTGTATGGTGATTTCACGGATGTCTTCCGACTTGCAGCTCCCCTGCTCCCACATGTGCTCGAGTCCTTCGCCGGTGACGAGTACAAGTTCGTACTGCCCTATGGGTTCGATGTGGTCGCCTATGATCCGACGCACCCCAGCGCCATTGCTGATGAAGTTGAGTTCATACTCATGATGCCTGTGCAGGGGGTAGTCGAATTTATTCTTGTGCCTCTCTACGATGTAGAAGCAATCTTTGTCGGAAAGGCCGGTGATTTCGGATAATACTTGCATAACTGCAAATATACAATTTTTTCAAAAAGTGGTATTTTTTTATCAAAATTTCGGCATGAAGACAATATTTTTTACTTTTGTAATATGACTGACAAACTGACTATGCTGCGGGCCGAAGTCCGCAAAGAACTTGAAGGCAACATTCTCCCCTTCTGGATGGAAAGAATGCAGGATCCTGTAGGTGGTTTCCATGGACAGATGGACGGAAAAGGCGAACTTGTGCCAAACGCGCCAAAAGGTGCTATTCTCAATGCAAGGATACTGTGGACCTTTTCTTCGGCCTACCGCATACTCGGGAAGGAAGAGTACAGGCAAACTGCCGGACGTGCTTTCGAGCAGATCCGTGACAAGTTCTACGACAACGAATTCGGCGGCATCTATTGGAGTCTGAATGCGGACGGTACCCCTCTGGATACCAAGAAACAGTTCTATGCCATAGCATTCGCGGTTTACGGATGTGCGGAGTTTTTCCGCGCCACCGGCGAGGAAGAAGCGCTCGAACTTGCGATAAAGTTGTGGCGCAGCATCGAAGACCACAGTCTGGATGTCGAGAAGGGCGGTTATCTGGAAGCTTGCACGCGGGACTGGCAGCCTATCGCCGACATGCGCCTTTCGGACAAGGACCGCAACGATGCCAAGACGATGAACACCCATCTGCATATTCTTGAAGGATACACCGGGCTGTACAGGGTTTGGAAAGACGAGACTCTGCGCAGGCGCCTGGTGGAACTCTGCAGTATTTTCCTGGACAGGATCACACGCTCCGACGGGCATCTGGGCCTGTTTTTCGACGAGGACTGGAACTCACAGTCGGATACCGTATCGTACGGGCACGACATCGAATGTTCGTGGCTGCTCTGCGAGACTGCGGAGTTGCTGGGCGACGAGGCGCTGCTTGCCGATGTGCGCGAGTGCTGCTCCCGTATGGCATTTGTCGCCCTCGAAGGTCTGCAGCCGGACGGTTCGATGATCTACGAATGTTC
>CAMNAD010000179.1 GCA_946530505.1 uncultured Bacteroidales bacterium | reverse complement strand
CCCTGATCGGCGGAGAAGGCAACGGGGGAGTCATCTACCCTGCAAGCCACTGCGGCCGCGATGCCATGGTGGGAGTTGCGCTATTCCTAAGCAAACTTGCACACAACGGCCTGAAAGTCAGCGAGTACAAGAAAACCCTGCCGCAGTATTTCATTGCCAAGAACCGCATCGACCTCAGCGACAGCGCCCTGATCGACAAGATTCTGGGAGCAATGAAGGAGACCTTCAAGAACGAGAAAGTGAATACCATTGACGGCGTCAAGGTCGATTTCGAGGCTGCCCGCGAGTGGGTCCACCTGCGCCGTTCCAACACGGAACCCATCATCCGCGTTTATTCCGAGGCCCCCACTGCCGAAAGGGCGGAAGCTCTCGGCAACGAGGTGGTGGCACTTGCAAAGAAAATCATAGGCTGATGTTCTCTTTCCGCACTACCCCCATCGAGGATCAGCTCGACAGAGCCCTGCTGGAAGGCAGGGTCGGGGTATTCTGCACCCAGGCATGCTGGGATGCCGGCAAATCGTGCTATCTCTACGACATCTTCCGCCGCAGAGGCAATCTGGAATGTATCTTCCTTCCCGGCGAGGAATCCGTGCCGGGTACCGCCCATATAGCGTTCGATCTTGAACAACTGAAAGGCCTGGATGCCGTGGTGGTCGAGATACAGGATGCCGGATCGAGGTATTTCCCTTTCACTATCGATGTCCTTCGACTCATTTCCACGCTGGATTCTATGGAAACTCCTCCGTCGCTTTATGTGGTCGACCATCCGAATCCGGCCGGCAGGGAGGTGGAGGGCACTCTTCCTGCAGGAGAAACGGATGTTTGGACTCCGGCGGCTGCCCACAGGCACGGGCTTACTCTCGGGGAACTGGCGCAGATGTATGCAAGCGATACAGGGGCGAAAGTGGCCCTGCATGTAATATCTGCCGATATGGCTTCCACTGCCCGTACCCTCCTTCCTTGGACGATCCCGCCCGCTTCTGATTTTGCCGGGGTGTTTACGCCTTTTTTCTACTGTGGCGGAAAACTGTGGTGCGATACCAACGTCAATCCAGGCCTTGGCACAGTGAGGCCGTACGAAATGATTGGAGCTCCCTTCATCAAGACGGAAGGCGGAGAAGTGCCTGTACCCGAAGGTATCCTTGCCCGTCCGTGCTCCTTTATTCCACTCTCTGGCCTGTACGAAGGGGAGATTTGCTATGGTTGGCAGTTCATGCTTGCGCCCGGGGCGCATTATCATTCTTTACTCCACAGTGTCAGGTTGATGCGTTATCTCTCCGAGCGTTATTCGCAGTTCCGCATTTCGGAAAGCCTCTTCGGAAGGCTGGCGGATCCGGTTATGGCAGAGTACCTCAGAGGAGGCATAACATTCGATATAGTTGAGGAACACGTAAAAAGCGAAGAGCAGAAATGGATTCGCAAGGCAAAGCGTTTTTTGCTATATGACGAGCAACCTGTGCGGATTAAGTGAATAACTTAAAGAATAATTTGATATTTTTGCAGAATCGAAGAAATACCTTATTATTTTATAAACTGTTTTATTATGAAAAAAATCTTTTCATTGCTTGCAATTGCTGCGCTTGTTCTCGTAGCTTGCAACACCAAGAAGCCTTCGGCTGAAACTGTTTCCGCAGAAGCTGCAAAGGCTGCAACTGCTCTTGTGCAGGCTGTCGCATCCGGTGACGATGCCGCTATCAAAGAGGCTCTCGCCAACAAGGAAGCCGTTCTCAAGACCCTGAAGATCGAAGATGACGACGAACTCGATGCTCTCTTTGCAGATGCTTTCGACGTCGCTCTTGAAGACAATGGTGTCGCTGAAGAAGATATCGACGCTCTCCTCAAACTCCGTGGCATCGAACTTCCCGCTCTTGCGAAGGCTGCCGTAGATGAGGCTGCTGCCGAGACCGCAGACAAGGCAGAGGAAATCGTTGACGCTGCTGCTGAACAGATCACCGAAGATGCTGCAAAGAAGGCTGCAGAAGCCGCTGAGGCAGTAGAGGAAGTTGTCGAAGAAGAGGAAATTCCCTTCATTCTCGTTCAGCAGAAGCCTGCTTTCGAAGGTGGTGACGCTGCTGCTTTCACAAAGTGGGTCAACAGCCAGATCGTTTATCCTCAGGCTGCTCAGGCTGCAGGAACCGAAGGCCGTGTCGTTCTCAAATTCAAGGTCGGCAAGGATGGTACAGTCCAGAACGTAAAGGTTATCAAGAGTGTGGATCCCGAACTCGATGCAGAGGCTGTCCGCGTTGTTTCGTCTTCTCCTGCATGGACCCCTGGTCAGCAGAACGGCGAACCTGTCGCAGTTTCCTACACCTTCCCTGTTATCTACAAACTTGCCAACTAAGTTATAGTGGATCGACGTCGATTATGACGTCCGATTTGGAATCTCTCCGGAAAGTCTCCACGATTTTCCGGAGTTTCTTTTTATTGTCGGTCAGAGTCATGTCGCGTGTAAGGACAACGCGGATGTATTCCGGCATTTCCATTGCTTGGAAGCCTGCCTTGAGGAGAGCCCCGCAAAGCGCCGACATGCCATTCCTGAGCCGAAGATCTACCAGTCTGGAATAAGGAGGAAGGCCGAATTCGCGTCGTTCTTCCAGAAGACTCTCTGATGAAGTCATCCTGTATACCTGGTGGGCTGCCTGCGCGCTTTGAATGATGACATAGTGGCAGATGGACCGCAATCTTTCCAGAAATTGGAAAGCGTGCTCGTCCGAACGAAAATCCCCGGCATCGAAAAGTGCGTCCGCGTTCAGCATGGCAACCAGGTCGTATGCCGCCAGATCCGTTTTTGCCGCCTGTGGGATGGTGTAGATATCTGCTTGCAGCCCTTCCAGTTCCTCCGGCTTTTCATAGCCCCGGATGATGGCGGTTCTGCTGCTCTTGTGCATTGCGGCAAGCAAAATGCGGGAAACCGGACCCTGCATTCCGTTTTTCTTTTTCTCTGCCCGGATGTCCACCAGAGTGTATCTGCAACCGGGATGCAGTTC
>CAMNAD010000178.1 GCA_946530505.1 uncultured Bacteroidales bacterium | reverse complement strand
TCGTGCCGCCGGAGAGGCTGAACACCAAGACCCGCATCCTTGTGAGCAAGATCGCCGACCTGCAGTACAGCGTGGTGGACTCCGAGGCCGACGCCCTGCTGTTGGAGAACAACCTCATCAAGCAGTACAAGCCCCGCTACAACATCCTTCTGAAAGACAGCAAGACTTACCCGTGGATATGCGTCACATCCGAGCCTTATCCTAGGGTGTTCCTCACCCGGCGCGTGGAGAAGAACGGCTCGCGCTACTTCGGCCCTTACAGCACGGTGATGCACGCGCGCTATCTGCTCGAATTCTTCGAAAAGAACTACCCGCTGCGCAATTGCCGGCACAAGATAGATTCCGAGACCATTATAAGGAAGAAGATCCGTCCCTGTCTGGAATTCCACATAGGCCGCTGCAAGGGCTGTTGCGTGGGCGCCGTGTCGATGGAAGAATACGGCGGCTGGATAGAGGAGATAGTAACCTTCCTCAAGGGCGGCGTCGGGGCCATCACCAAGGAGTATGAGGGGAAGATGCGCAGCGCTGCGGATGCCCTCGACTTCGAGCAGGCCCAGGTGTGGAAAGACCGCATAGACGCCCTCCAGGCCCATTACTCCCGCAGCATCGTGACGCAGGTACGCGACCTCGAAGCCGACGTTTTCGCCCTGGTGTTCGACGGGCCGGATGCCTTCGGTTCCTTCCTGCGCCTTCGCGGAGGAGCCATAGTGCAAAGCCTGAACCTCGGCTTCAGGATGAACATCGAAGAGGAGCAGGATGCCGTGCTGAGCGAGTTCATCGCGGAAATAGAGAGCAAGTTCGGAGAACTCTCGAAAGAGGTTATCGTGCCCTTCCTTCCGGACGTACAGATGCCGGACGTGAAGTACACCGTTCCGGTGAAGGGCGACAAACTGGCGCTCCTGGAACTGGCGGCGAAAAATGCACGGGAATACCACTTCAACACCATCAAGCAGCGCGAGCATACGGATCCCGACGAATACCGCCGAAGCGTGCTGGAGGAGCTTCGCAAAGCCCTTGGAATGAAAGAGCTCCCCGTGCACATGGAGTGTTTCGACAACTCCAACATCCAGGGCACGAACCCTGTTGCGAGCTGCGTGGTGTTCCGTAACGGAGTGCCGTCGAAGAAGGATTACCGCAAATTCAAGATAAAGACCGTGGTGGGGGCGAACGACTACGCCTCGATGAAGGAGGTGGTGAACCGCCGTTATTCGCGAATGCTGGCTGAGGCTCCGGACGACCTGCCACAACTTATTGTGATCGACGGCGGCAAGGGACAGCTGGAATTCGCCTGGCAGGCGCTGTGCGAACTGGGGCTTGCGGACAAGCTCACCGTGGTAGGTCTTGCCAAGAGGCTTGAGGAGGTTATAAGGGTCGGGGACCCCTATCCTTTGTTTATCGACCGGAACTCACAGGCTCTTAAGGTGTTGCAGCACATCCGTGACGAGGCGCACCGCTTCGGCATCACCTTCCACCGCAGCTTGCGCAGCAAGGCGGCCATACAGTCAGCTCTGACGTCCATCAAGGGCGTGGGCAGACAGACGGAGGAACGCCTGCTGCTGCATTACGGATCAGTCGCGCGCATTGCCGCTGCGGATCCGGAAGATTTGGCTAAATTTGTGGGCCCGAAACTAGCCGGGCGGATTTTAAACGAACTGAACAATGAACGAAAAGACATCGACTAAACTCTTCAATTATTTCATATTCTTCGGGATGCTTGTGTGCGTGCTGGTAGCCAGCGTCATCAACATCCGCAACAACCCCGGCAACACGGCCCTGCAGATAGTGGTCGCCGTGGGTGCGATGTTCGGCGTCACGAGCACTATCCTGGCCGCACAGGGGAACATACTGAACTTTGTGATAGGAGCGCTGGGAGCAGTAATCGAGACCTATGTGCTCTGGAAGAACGGGGTGACCTCGATGTTCCTGCTTTATCTGCTTTATTTCATTCCTATGGATGTGGTCGGTTTCCTGAGCTGGCGCAAGAAAGGTGCGAGCGTGCACAAGGAAGTCAAAGCCCAGCGCATGACGGCCCGCACCTGGCTGTATGTGGTGCTCGGCTACATAGCTGTGGCGGGCATCGCCTTCGGCATATCCTACCTTTCCGGAAAGAATAATCTGGGCTCCGGCATCCCGGCCAAGATGGTTACTGACGCCCTGGCCACCGCTGCCACAATAGTTGCCATTGTGATGATGACCTTCGCGTATGTGGAACAGTGGTATATCTGGACTCTTGTAAACCTTTCCAACATAGCGCTTTGGAGCGTCAATCTCGCCACCACGCCCGACTCTGCATACACGGTGGTGATGCTCATAAAATATGTGTTCTACCTCATCAACGGCCTGAACGCCATTCGTATATGGCTGAAACTCAGCAGGAAAGAGGAGGTTTTGCAAGATTGAAAATATTTGTTAACTTTGCAGTCGCTTTAACAAGATTGTACTAATAATAAATCTAAATAAACCGATCATGAACTACGAAGAAATCGTAAAGAAAGTGAAGGCCATCATCGTCGACAAGCTTGGCGTAGAGCCCTCCGAAGTAACCGAGACTGCAAACTTCACCAACGATCTTGGTGCAGACTCCCTTGATACTGTAGAACTTCTTATGGAGTTCGAGAAAGAGTTCGGTGTTAAGATTCCCGATGAGGAAACCAGCACCATCGCAACCGTAGCAGACGCTATCGCAAAGGTTGCCGAGAAACTCGGAGTTGCTGCTGAGTAATCAGTAAGGATAACAAACAATAAAGGCTGCCGTTCAGGCAGCCTTTATTTGTTTTACAGGAGCTTGCTCAGTGTTGCTTCCAGACCCGGGCCGCGCAGCGCATCGCCGCGCTTGACGATCTTTCCGTCGGGGCCGAAGAGAATAAGATGAGGAATGCCCTCGATGCCGTAGATGTCGGTAGGGATCTTCTGTGCGTTCACTATCTGGTTCCACACTACACCATTCTCGGCGGCAGCCTTGGCGGTGTCTTCAGGCTTGTCCCACACTGCAACGCTGAGAACGTCGA
>CAMNAD010000177.1 GCA_946530505.1 uncultured Bacteroidales bacterium | reverse complement strand
GGACCTCCACCTTCCCGGGCACGTTGAAGGAACTCCAGCTGTCGATGAAACGGCTGCAGTCTTCGGAAAGACTAACCCTGTGCCATCCTCTTTCCCAGGTCAGGCGCTGGGGCTTCTTGAAGCGTACCTTGGGCACCGAGCGATAATTGCCGAGGTCTATGCGGAACAGATGATTCTCGATGGGCGAGACTTCGGCCGATGTGTAGTACACCCATCTGCCGTCATCCGCAACATAGTGCTGGTCGGCAGTGGCTGTAGGCAGAGCCCGGATGTTTCCGAGGGTGTCGCAGAGATACATGCTGCGGAATCCGTTGCGGTTGTCCGTGTCGTAGATGAAATCGTATCTGCCCTTGATGAAGTGCAGCGGCTCCTGCGGCTCCACCCAGGCTTCGTTTTCTTCCGAAAGGATGGTGCGAACGAACGAACCGTCCGCGGCCCTGTACTGGTTCAGCACCATGTGATGCTGCTCGCGGTCGAGCACCTGTATGAAAATGTTCTTGTCATCCGGCCCCCATGTTACGCAGGTCAGATACCGCTCGTCTGTGAATTCCGTGGGGACAATGGTCGAAATCACGTTCCCAAGAGTGTCGCACACAAGAAGGGAAAGCTTCTCGGATGCCATGCCGTTCATTGGATAGCGTATCTGCTCGAGACTGCCCGTGCGGGTGGTGATGTCCAGAAGAGGGAACTGCGAAACCGCGCTCTCGTCCTTGCGGTATACCGCCAGATATTTGCCGGAAGGGGAGGGAAAGACTCCTCCGCTGATGCCGAATTCGTTGCGGGATACGCTTTCCCCGATCACAATCCCTTCACCATCTTCTTTGGGGAGAGTCCAGGTCTTTTTTTCGTATCGGGCACGGCCTTCCTTGAGATCGTTGCCTTCCCAGTGCCAGGCCTTGCCGGCGGGATAAAGATGCCCCCCGAGCACGGCGTCGCGCATTGTAATGGCCTTGCCGTCCGTCTGTGCCGGACGGGTGGCAAGCACCTGCAGCAGTACTGCGAGAATCAGAGTGGTCATTATTCTTCGGCTGCTATGGGGATGGTATTGACTCTTGCCGGGTCGGAAACACTTAGGATATCGTATACCACGAATTTCTGGATGCCGCGCCAGGGGAGAGCTCCGCGGTACTCCTTATATTTGACCTGCACCTGCTTGCCGCTGCAGCGCATAAGGGAATCGGCGACGGAATACACAGCGCCGTTCGCTTTGCGCCCTTCGGCGTTCTTGTCTACTGAAAAGCTGAATTCATTGCTCTGCAATCCGGAACCTTTCTTGTCGTTCTTGAAGCCGCTCATGATAAGCCGCCCTTCGTAGGTCTTCCAGACCCAGCCTTTGTAAACTACCTGATTGAGCTCTCCGGCTTTGACTCCGGTGCCGAAAACCCAGAAGAAATGGATGAACACCCATCCCCCGACTGCAAGAAGCAGGACCACGAGGGTAATGACAATAATCTTTTTAACAGTTTTCATACTTACAAAAATAATAAAAAAATTTGCAGGTATTCTAAAAATGTCTATCTTTGCAGTCCCAAATGCTAACGGTGGGTTCGTATAACGGTTAGTACTCGAGATTCTCAATCTCGCAATAGGAGTTCGATTCTCCTACCCACTACAAGATTTCTAACAAACTTATAAGTAAAATGAAAAAAGGAATCCATCCCGAATCCTACCGTCTTGTAGTTTTCAAGGATATGTCAAACGAGGACATCTTCATCACCAGGAGTTGCGCCACCACCAAGGAGACCATCACTGTTGACGGAGTCGAGTATCCCCTCGTGAAGGTCGAGATTTCCAACACATCTCACCCGTTCTACACCGGCAAGACCAAGATCGTCGACACCGCCGGCCGTGTTGATATGTTCTATCAGAGATACAAGGCAAGAAAGAAGTAATTCTTTACAGGATAAACAAAAAGCGGTGACAAGGTCATCGCTTTTTTTGTATATTTGTGCTTATGACACTTATCAAATCTATTTCCGGAATCAGGGGTACCATAGGCGGAGTGCCCGGAGAGGCCCTCACCCCTGTCGATATCGTAAAGTTTACCTATGCATATTGCAGCGAACTTCGGAAGCGCAAGGCTCCCAATGCAGATAAATACAAAGTCGTAGTCGGGCGCGACGCCCGAATCAGCGGCCGCATGGTCGAAGACCTTGTATGCGGAACCCTTGTCGCATGCGGAGTGAATGTCGTGAAGTGCGGATTCGCATCGACTCCTACCACGGAACTTGCCGTGCGTTTCGCAAACGCCGACGGCGGAATAATAATAACGGCGTCCCACAATCCACGTCAGTGGAATGCGCTCAAGCTTCTCAACGAATGCGGAGAGTTCCTGACGGCGGCCCAGGGCCAGGCGATTCTGGACTGTGCCGAGAGGGGAGAGTTCGACTTCGCCGATGTCGATGAACTCGGCAAGATAGAAGAGCATGACTTTACGGACGAGCACATCGATGCCGTACTTGCCCTGGAAACGGTAGACGTCGAAGCGGTGCGCAAGGCCGGCTTCAAGGTCGTGCTGGATTCCATCAATTCGGTAGGAGGTATAATCATGCCCAGGTTGCTGGAAAAGCTTGGCGTCGAATGCATTACGCTAAACGGTGAGCCTACGGGCGATTTCGCGCATAATCCGGAACCTCTTCCCAAGAACCTTGTGGATCTGAGCGAGACCGTAGTCCGCGAGAAGGCGGATTTCGGCATCAGCGTAGATCCCGACGTAGACCGTCTCGCCTTCATCTGCGAAAACGGTGAGCCTTTCGTGGAAGAATATACGCTTGTCGCCGTGGCAGATTATCTGCTCGACGAGGCGGTGAAGAAAGGCCGCAAGAACCTCGCGACCGTCTCCAACCTGTCTTCCAGCCGCGCGCTACGCGATGTTACCGAGGCGCACGGAGGCACATATTACGCTTCTGCCGTAGGCGAGGTCAACGTTACCACCAAGATGCACGAGGTGGACGCCCTGATCGGCGGAGAAGGCAACGGGGGAGTCATCTACCCTGCAAGCCACTGCGG
>CAMNAD010000176.1 GCA_946530505.1 uncultured Bacteroidales bacterium | reverse complement strand
CTATGCCTACGATGAACATTCAGAAGACAAATGCCGCCCGGCTTCTCGATGCGGCAGGAATAGCTTATGAACTGGTGCCTTATGAGGTTGACGAAAACAATCTGGCTGCAGATCATGTGGCAGCCCAGCTCGGCGAACCGATAGAACAGGTTTTCAAGACACTGGTGTTGAGGGGAGACAGGAACGGGCTTTTCGTCTGTGTGATGCCCGGAGATATGGAGGTGGACCTGAAGGTGGCTGCGAAGATTTCCGGGAACAAGTCGGCAGCGATGATCCACATGAAGGAGCTCCTGCCGGAGACCGGCTATATACGGGGAGGATGCTCGCCGATCGGGATGAAGAAGCCTCTGCCGACATTCATCTTCGAATCTGCACTGCTTTATGATCATATCTATATAAGTGCAGGGGTGCGCGGGTTGCAGTTGAAAATCAATCCGCAGGTTCTGATCGATTATATAGGGGCCGGCATTTATCCTTTGTGAGAGAAAAATGTGTAAATTTGTAAGATTTGAGTGAGTCCATCATCATAAAGGGCGCCAGGGTCAATAACCTCAAGAATATAGACCTGGAGATACCGCGGGGCAAGTTCGTGGTAGTGACAGGCATATCCGGCAGCGGCAAGAGTTCCCTGGCCTTCGACACCCTTTATGCCGAAGGACAGCGACGCTTCGCAGAAAGCATTTCATCTTATGCAAGGCAGTTCCTCGGCCGGATGAGCAAGCCGGATGTCGACCTCATCGACGGCATTCCTCCCGCGATAGCGATTGAACAGAAGGTGAACGTCAAGAATCCGCGTTCGACGGTTGCGACCACGACTGAAATCTATGATTTCCTGCGTCTTGTTTTCGCAAGGGCGGGCCATACTTTTTCTCCTGTAAGCGGGCGGGAAGTGCACAAGGACAGCCCGGCCGATGTAATGCGCTGGCTGGAAGAGAAGACTCCGGGGACGCTTTACATACTTGCAGATCTCAACTGGAAGCAGCGCAGTGACAAGGTCGAACTAATGCTCGGCCTGAAGGAAGACGGATATTCCCGCCTGTTTGTCGACGGAAAGGCCGTGAGTATCGAAGATGTCCTGCAACTTGACGGGAATTATCCGGAAGATGCAATGCTGCTGATAGACCGTCTGAAGGTCTCCGATCCTGCTTCCTACGTCAACGATACCGACCTTCGCACACGACTGCTCTCATCTGTCTCCGACGCCTTCTCGCGAGGCCGCGGCGATATCCGCCTGGTTGCCGGAGGGGAAAGCAGAGACTTCTGCAGCCGTTTCGAACTTGATGGAATTACCTTCCGCGAACCGGACGATTATCTTTTCAGCTTCAATTCTCCGCTGGGGGCATGCCCTACGTGCGGCGGATTGGGAAAAATTATCGGTATCAGCGAAGATCTGGTCATCCCGGACAAGACCAAAAGCATATACGACGGAGCCATTGCCTGCTGGCGCGGCGACAAGATGGGGTGGTTCACCCAACATCTCGTGCATGTCGCCCCCCGTTACGGCATACGCCCTTTTGAACCATATTGCAATCTTACCGAAAAGGAGAAGGATACCATATGGAACGGTCACAGCATTGAAGGGGACGAAGAAAGCATTGTAGGTATCAACGAGTTCTTCGAATGGGTGCATACCCAGCGTTATAAGATACAGTACAAGTTTATGGAGAACCGATTCAGCGGACGTACCAACTGCCCTGAGTGCCACGGCAGCCGTCTCCGCAAGGAAGCTCTATATGTCAAGTTCGCCGGAAAGACCATAGCTGAAATACTGAATATGACCGCAGAAGAGGCGCTTGCATTCTTCCGTTCGTTGTCACAACCGGAGATCATTGCCGAGCCGCTTCAGGAAATCATTTCCCGACTCGAATGCATTGACGACGTCGGCCTGGGGTATCTTACGCTTAACCGTACAATGAACACCCTTTCCGGCGGCGAGAGCCAGAGAGTGAACCTGGTTACCGCTCTCGGCAGTTCGCTGGTAGGTTCCCTGTACATATTGGATGAGCCATCGATCGGCCTTCATTCAAGAGATACGGAACGCCTGATCGGAGTTCTCCGACGCCTTCGCGACCTTGGAAATACGGTGCTTGTCGTCGAACACGACGAAGATATCATTCGTGCCGCGGACCTTCTTATCGACATGGGACCTCTCGCAGGCGTCAACGGCGGCCAGATTGTCTACAAAGGTTGTTTACAGTCGGAGACCGGCGCTGCTGCCGTCGCAGATATGGAAAACTCTTTGACGCTGCAGTACCTTGACGGTCGTCCCCGTTATCAGCGCACAAAACGCAGCTGGAATTATTCCATCAGAGTTGAGGGGGCTATGGAACACAATCTGAAGGATATCACGGTTGATTTCCCGCTCAGGACGCTGACAGTGGTAACGGGTGTAAGCGGCTCGGGGAAATCCTCGCTTGTAGGGGATATCCTGTATCCGGCTCTATATCGCCACTTCAACGAGTCGGGCGATCTGCCCGGGACCCACAGGGCACTGGGAGGGAGCCTGGACAGGATATCCCGTGTGGAGTATGTCGATCAGAACCCTATCGGCAAGAGTACACGCAGCAATCCTGTTACCTATCTGAAGGTATACGATGAGATACGAAAACTCCTTTCAGACCAACAATATGCCAAGATCAACGGTTACGGTCCGTCTTACTTCTCTTTCAATCAGGAAGGAGGACGCTGTCCCGAATGTCAGGGGGAGGGCGTTGTGACCATCCCCATGCAGTTTATGTCGGACGTTACGATGGTTTGCGAAGAGTGTGGCGGCAAGCGCTTCAAGCAGGATGTGCTTGAGGTTCGCTACCGCGAGAGGAATATCGACGATATACTCAATATGAGCATTGAGGATGCAATCGCCTTCTTCTCGCAGGGGAAGGAAGATGCCGCGCAGAATATCGCGCGCAAACTGCAGCCCTTGGTAGATGTAGGTCTCGGCTATTTGAAACTTGGGCAGAGCAGCAGCACCCTTTCCGGCGGCGAAAGCCAGCGTGTCAAGCTCGCTTATTTC
>CAMNAD010000175.1 GCA_946530505.1 uncultured Bacteroidales bacterium | reverse complement strand
GGAAACATAGTTCACCATGGCGCGAAGGTCCTTCAGGTCGAGCAGCAGCAGACCCTTGTCATCCGCAACGCGGAAGATGATGTCCATCACGCCGCTCTGCACTTCGTTCAGGCCAAGAAGCCGCGAGAGAAGCATAGGGCCCATGTTGGAGATGGTGGTGCGCATGGGATGTCCCTGCTCGCCGAAGACGTCGTAGAGGCGCACGGGGCAGCCTGCGAACTGGGGATTCTCGATACCGAACTCGGGCATTCTCTTCTCTATGAAACCGCTGAGAGCTCCCGGCTGGCTGACGCCGCTGAGATCTCCTTTCATGTCCGCCATGAAACAGGGAACGCCTGCCTGGCTGAATGTCTCGGCCAGAACCTGGAGGGTGACGGTTTTACCCGTACCTGTGGCTCCGGCGATGAGTCCGTGGCGGTTGGCCATCTTACCGCAAATCGAAATAGGGCCTTCTTGGCAATGGGCGACGTAGAGCCCGCGTGTGGAATCAAGCATATCGGTTATTTTTCTGCAATATACGAAAAATTATCTTTTCCCGTGTTTCTTGTGTCCGCGCTTGTTCTTCTTGGAAACGATGTATCCGGCAGCCAGGGCGGCGAGAGCGACAACTATGATAATGTAGGTCATGGAGTTGGCATTGTCGCCCTTCACGCGGGACCACATTGCGAGGAGTTTGTCGGTATCCTGGCCCCAGTCGTGCTCGAGAGCGCAGCGGTCGATGACGGCCTGATCGGGGTAGAGCACGGGATTTACGCGCACGCTGTCGGCGTCTGCGCCGAAGAAGTAGGTAAGGTTGATGGGCTCGTACTCATCGTCTATCTGGCTTTCAAGCACCTCGATGGCGCCGTTTGCCGCCACATAGCCGGTTTCCTCCATGTTGCGGATGGCAATGTCGGGACGGCACATGAAGTCGATGAAGTAGCTGGCGGCCTTCACGTTCTTGGCATACTTGGGGATTACCCAGCCGTCGAACCATACGGTGCTGCCTTCTTCGGGAACGATGTAATCGAGGCTGACGCCAACTTCCGCGGCCTCTTCAATGGCCCATACGGCATCGCCGCTCCAGTTGAGCGAAACTACTCCGCGGTCCTTTGTCATCTGCTCCTTGCCGAAATCGGCCTCCCAGCCCAGGACTCCGTCCTTGACCTGCTTGAGATAAGACTCCACGGCTGCAATCGACTCGTCGGAAGAATCCCACATGAGTTCCTGGAGAGTGACGCTTCCTTCGGCGAGTTCCTTCTGC
The DNA here is from genome assembly GCA_946530505.1 of uncultured Bacteroidales bacterium. GTDB lineage: Bacteria > Bacteroidota > Bacteroidia > Bacteroidales > UBA932 > Cryptobacteroides. The sequence goes on along the minus strand of CAMNAD010000175.1, from coordinate 1,801 downwards.
TTGAGATAGATGAGAACGGGACCGTAGACGTCGCGGGGAGCATCCTTGATGAGAATCCTGCCTGCGAACTTGGGGTTGCGGATAATGTCCCATGTGCCGGCTTCCTCGGCAGTGACTTCCTTGGTATTGTAAAGGATGCCGGTGGTTCCCCACATATAGGGCACGGAATAATCGTTCGCATCGAACTTGGGATTGATCTCCTTGAACATCTTGAGCATGTAGGGAGATTTATTCAGCGCGATGTAGTTGATGGAATCCGGGATGGATGCGAAGTCGAGGGGAAGGATGAGCCCGGTGTTGAGCATGCGCTCGATGATATAGTCGGACGGGCATACCACGTCGTAGTCCTCATGGCCTTTCTCGATCTTGGAGAGCATGGTCTCGTTGACGTCGAAGGTCTGGTAGACGACTTTGATATCTTCGCCGGTCTGGGCCTTGTACCACTCTTCGAACTCGGGAAGCACCGACTCGTCGATATAGTCGGACCAGTTGTAGACCTTGAGAATCTGCTCACGGTTAGAGGAGCAGGATACGGCTGCGGCGATCACGGCCGCGATTGCAAGCAGTTTTTTCATTTCTTATCTATGTTCTTTGATTGACGGATGTTGATTACGAGCAGGACCACCAGTATGACCAGGAAAAGAATGGTCATCAAAGGCTTGAGTTCAGGGGTAAGGCCGCCCTTGCGTGCGTCTGTATAGATGTATGTGGAAAGGGTGTCCAGGCCGATGGTGCCGCGGGTGAAGAAGGTCACTGCGAAATCGTCCAGGCTCATCGTGAAGGAAAGGATGAATCCCGATATCATTCCCGGGCGGAGCGCAGGGATGAGCACCTTGCGCAGGGCCTGTGCAGGAGTGGCGCCCAGGTCCAGGGCGGCTTCGTAGATGTTGGGATTCATCTGGCTCAGCTTGGGAAGCACGTTCAGCACTACATAGGGGGTGCAGAAGGTGATATGTGCCAGGACGACCGTGGTGTAGCCCTGCGAAATGTGCAGGAATACAAAGAGCAGGAACAGCGATACACCGGTGATTATGTCTGGGTTGATCATCGGGATGTTGTTCAGGAAAGTCATCACGTTCTTCCTGCGGCCCTTCATGTTGTAGATGCCGATTGCAGCGACCGTGCCCAGCATGGTGGCGATGAGCGATGCTATGAGAGCAATCAGCAGGGTGTTCTCGACCGCGGACAGAAGTCCGGAGGAATTCTGCATGGAGCCGGTGAACAGGTTCTGATAGAGTTTGAGAGAGAATCCCGTCCAGTTGCCGAGACTCTTCGCCTCAGTGAACGAGAATACTGCAATAAACACTATAGGGGCGTAGAGGATGATCAGGATGAGCCAGATATAGAGCCTGGCGAATACTTTGCTGCGTGTCTTCATCAGATTATCCCTCCATTCGTTGCTTCCTCGGTGTCATTGCCCTGGAAGAAAGTGGTTATACCTATGATTACAAGCATGATCAATGCGAGGGCGGCACCGTAGTTCCACATCGAGTTGTTGATGTTTTCCTGGATGATGGTTCCGAAGAGCTTGATCTTGTTGTTGGTAAGGAATTCCGAGATGGCGAAGGTGGATACGGTAGGCATGAATACCATCATCACGCCGCTGATGACACCCGGCATCGAAAGGGGGAGGGTAACCTTGCGGAAAACCTCGCCGGGGGTGGCTCCAAGGTCCTGTGCAGCCTCCGCATACGACTTGTCCATCTTGTTCAGCACATTGTAGATGGGGTAGATCATGAACGGGAGGTAGTCGTAGCACATACCGAAGAGCAGCGTGCCTTTTCCGAGCGGGATGCCGGCC
>CAMNAD010000174.1 GCA_946530505.1 uncultured Bacteroidales bacterium | reverse complement strand
CGAGAATCTCCGTTACAACAACATCATCATAGCGACCGATGCCGATGACGACGGCATGCACATCCGCATGCTGGTATGCACCTTCTTCATGAAGTACTACCCGGACCTTATCCGCCGCGGACACGTGCACATCCTGCAGACTCCCCTCTTCCGCGTGCGCAACAAGACGGCCAACCGATACTGCTACTCCATCGAAGAGAAGGAGCAGGCCATAGAGGAGCTCAAGACCAAGGTGGAGATCACCCGCTTCAAGGGCCTTGGAGAAATATCCTCCGACGAATTCGCCGACTTCATAGGCGAGGACATGCACCTCGACGAGGTTACCCTTGCCGAAGAAGAATCGATACCCCAGATAATGGAGTTCTACATGGGAGACAATACCATTGAGCGCCAGGTATGGCTCAGGCACAACCTCAAGAGCGAAAAAGAACTCGAAGACGTAGACATCTCGTAATGAAGAAGAACCGCACATCATACAGCAAGGGCTGGTCCCGCTTCTGCGGATGGCTCCTGCGCCGCATGGGCTGGACTGCCGTAGGAGGCCCCATCCCCGAAAAGAAGGCCATAGTGCTCGGGGTTCCGCACACTTCCTTCTGGGATTTCGTAGTGGCCTACCTCTTTTATACCTCTTTCGGCGACGTAGCTCATGTGATGATCAAGAAAGAACTGTTTTTCTGGCCCCTCGGAGGGATTCTGCGTGCCTGCGGCTGCATTCCCGTAGACCGCAGCAACGCCAGCACCCTGGTCCGCAGCCTCATCGAGCACATGGAAAAGGACGACGTATTCAAGCTGGCAATCGCTCCGGAAGGCACCCGCAAGCCGGTGAAGCGCTGGAAGGCAGGAGGCCTGAAGATTGCGCAGGAAACCGGTGTGCCGGTGTATGCCGGATACTTCGACTGGGGCACCAAACGCGTCAGCTGCGGCGAGAAACTCGAACTCAGCGGCGACATCGCCGCAGACATGGCGATGATTCAGAAATACTACGAGGGGCTGCACCTCGTCGGAAAACACAAAGACAAGTATATTACCGGATAAAACTATTCTATGAAAAAGTACAAGCACCCATACCGGATCAGGAACGTGTTCGTGCGCCTGAATCCCATGCGACTCCTGCCGGGACGGCACAGGGACCGCTATCCCAACACCTTGCGCGAGCTTTTTGAGGAATCTGCAGAGAAGTTTCCCAAGCGTAAGCTCAGCTGCTACGTGGACGGCAGCAATCTGTATACTTACAGGCGTTTCCGCGACGTCTGCGACCAGCAGTCGCAGAGGCTGTCGCGCTTCGGCGTCAGCGCCGGCGACAAGGTGGCGATTCTCTCGCAGAACATGCCGAACTGGACCGTGGCGTTTTTCACCGCGACCGCTTTCGGCCGCGTGGCCATCCCGATACTTCCGGACAGTTCCGAAAACGAGATCACCAACATCCTGAACCACTCCGAGAGCAAGGTTCTCTTTGTTTCCAAGAGGCTGCTGCCCAAAATCAGCCGGGAATGCATGGACAAGCTGGTGCTTGTCATCGACATTGAAACCCTGGAGATTATCAAGAAGGAAAAGGATGCCTTCCAGTGCGACGGATGGGTGCGCACTCCCTCCCCCGACGAGCTGGCCGCCATCATCTACACTTCAGGCACAACCGGAAAGGCGAAGGGCGTGATGCTGAGCCACCGCAACCTCTGCCACAACATAATGGAATCGCACAAGGCGGAGCGCTGTTTCAGGAAAGACCGCTTCATGTCCATCCTCCCCATGGCTCACGCCTACGAGATGGCAATAGGCTGCCTCTATCCCATATACGTCGGAGCTTGCGTGTACTATCTTACGAAAGCTCCTACCCCCAGCGTGCTGATGCCCGCGATGAAGAAAATCCGTCCTACGGTAATGTGCGCCGTGCCTCTCATCATCGAAAAGGTCTACCGCAAGAGCATAGTTCCCACCGTCGACAAGAGCCGCACCCTCACCTGGATGCGCAAGCGCCTGCCATGGCTGTTCTACCGTCTTGTCGGAAGCCGCCTCTACAAGAGTTTCGGCGGCAAGCTGCACTTCTTCGGCGTAGGCGGCAGCAAGCTCGATCCTACAGTGGAGGCATTCCTCAAGAAGTGCCATTTCCCGTACGCTATCGGCTACGGCCTCACCGAATGCGCTCCCCTGGTGTGCAATGCGATGGTAGGCCGCACGGCTGTGGGCTCCATAGGCATACCTTCATTCAAAGTGGAAGTGAGGCTCGACAACGTGAATCCCGAAAACGGCGAAGGCGAGATAGTCTGCCGCGGCGACAACGTGATGCTGGGATACTACAAGGACCCCGAGCGCACCCTGCAGGTGATTGACGACAACGGCTGGTTCCACACCAACGACGTCGCCACCGTCGACAAATACGGCAACTACTACATCAAGGGCCGCCTGAACAACACCATTCTGGGGCCTTCCGGAGAGAATATCTATCCCGAGGAGATTGAGCAGGTAATCAACAACGAGGAGGGTGTGAGCGAGAGTCTGGTGGTCGAGCGCGACGGTAAGTTGGTAGCCCTTGTGAAGTTCGAGGACAACGTGCTCGACTGGAACCTCGAAGGCGAGGAGAAGTTCTACGAGCAGCTTGAGGAGATGCAGAAGAACCTCCAGGAGCGCATCAACAAACTCCTCGGCAAGAATTCCCAGGTGAGCGAAGTGGATGCGATGAAGGAGCCCTTCGAGAAAAACGCCACCCAGAAGATCCGCAGGTTCCTGTATAAGAACAAAAAATAGACTCTGGTGTCGCGGCAAAGGGCCGCAGTGCGCCGAGGGCGTCGCACTGTCGACATTGCCGCTCGACATAACAAAAAGAAGCGGCCATTTCCGGTCGCTTCTTGTTTGTTTTCAGTCTGCAGATTACTCTGCGCTTTCAGGGACAACCTCGACGGCTACGTCGGCAACTATCTTCTTGTAGACCTTTACCTTGCCTTCGAATGAACCGGCTCCCTTGATTTCAGGAACGGTAACGTCCTTCTTGTCGACCTCGACACCGGCGGCGGTGAGGGCCTCGGCTACCATGGCAGCGGTGACCGCAC
>CAMNAD010000173.1 GCA_946530505.1 uncultured Bacteroidales bacterium | reverse complement strand
CGGACGGAGCAACTTCACAGAAACCCTTATCGAGGATGAGGTGGCGGAGAAGCAGCTGCGTGAGACGCAGGCGGTTTATCAGGTTATAAATACCGAATATCAGGCTTCTTCCAGGCACTGAATCATGGCCTTTGCGACGGCACGGGACGCTCCCGTTCCTCCGAGACGCTGGCGGATCTCCCCATAATCGGCGAGCATGCGCTCCCGGTAGGGGAGATCTTCTATGAGACGGCGAATCTCCGCAGCACATTCTTCGGGCGTGAAGTCGTACTGTATGAGTTCGCGGAAAGCGAGCCGGTCGAGGATGAGATTGCCGAGGGAGATGAATTTGATGTGGTCCAGCACCCGCAGGACGTACTTCGCCAGCACCGCGGTGATGAAACTGGTGCTCCAGCAGACTACCTGGGGCGTGCCTATCAGGGCGGCCTCCAGCGATGCGGTGCCGCTGTTGACAAGGGCCGCATCGGCGAATTTCAGGATGTCGTAGGTGCGTCCGAAAACGACTTGCACATAGTCGCGGCCGCCGATGTGCCTGTCGTAATCTTCCGGACTCCTCGAGGGCGCTCCTGCAACTATGAACTTGTGGCCGGCATATTCCGGAAGCGCGTGCAGGATGTCAGCCATCCGCATCGCCTTGGGCATGGTGCGGGCGATCTCTCCTTTGCGGGATCCGGCAAGGATGGCGATGTACCGGCCTTCCTCCGGTCTTGTATATTCGTGATTGTCAACGGCATCCACCAGGGGATTGCCTTTGTAGATGAAGGGTACCTGCCGGGACTCGAAGTAGGGGATCTCGAAGGGGAAGACTATGAAGAGGCGGTCCACCCACTGCTTGAGCTTACGGTTCCGGCCTTCGCGCGAGGCCCAGGTCTTGGGGGCGATGTAGTAGAATACCCTGATGCCGTGTTCGTGGCAGAAGCGGGCGATCTTCATGTTGAATCCCGGATAGTCGATGAGAATCACCACGTCCGGTTTCCATTCCAGGATGTCGGCCTTGCAGTCCTTGAGGTTGCGGGAAATCCTGCCCAGACTGGCCAGAACGTCGGTCAGGCCCATTACGGCCGTGGCCTTATAGTCGCGTACCTTGGTGCCGCCCACGGTCTCCATCATACCTCCGCCCCAGAAACGGAAATCCGCCCCCGGGTCTTCTTGCAGAAGGCCCTTCATAAGGTTGCTTCCGTGAAGGTCTCCGGAGGCTTCGCCGGCTATCAGGTAGTACTTCATATTATCTTTTCCAATTGCAGGGCAGCCGCATTTCTCCGCTATGAAACACAGCCCTTCGGGCGAAATGCTTCGAAATGCGGCTGCCCTGCGATTCAATTAATAATCAATTTCAAAACCGAGGTTTTTAAGGCGTTCGTTTTCCTGCAGGTCGTGGCTGATCAGCTGGTGGCAGGAGATGGTGGCATAGCCCTGCGCGAGCAGGTTGATGTCCGCTTCGGGGTCGTTGACGGAATCGTTGACGATGTCGCCCGCCATCATGAAGAGTTCCTCGCCCTCTTCGGGATCGGGGAATTTCGGGAGTTCGTGTCCCATCATGGAAAGAACTTTCATACGGAAGAGCCTCTCGTCGTAAGGGATGAATTCGTTCTCCCAGCGCAGCCAGCTCTCCCTTGCCATGCGAATGCCCTTGAGAACTGTGCCCGGCTTTGGGAAGTTTATATTGTAGATGGTCCCGTAGCTGTCCGGGAGATTGGCGATTATCTTCTCGAATATCGGAGGGAAGTGTTTCTCGATAGAACTGAAATCTGCATCCGGATCGAATGCGTCGATGGACACGGCGATGGCGGGAATATAGGCGAGGGCTCCTTCGGAGGCGGCGCCTATCGTGCCTGAGTAGAGATATGCCGTGCCGAAGTTTCCTCCGTGGTTGATGCCGCTCACCACCACGTCTGGTTTTTCCGGATAGAAGATATTGTCAATGCCGTATTTGACGCAGCTCGAAGGCGTTCCGCCCAGATACCACCAACGTTCGCCGGGTTCTTCCTTGATTTTTTTTACAGGGATAGGGCTCTGGCCGAGGTTCACCGCCATCGACATTCCGCTCTGGTGTTTCTTAGGCGCGACTACGGTGATGTCGCCGTATCGTTTCAGTATTTTGACCAGTGTCCGTATGCCCTTGGCGTTGAAACCGTCGTCGTTGGTGACAAGAATTTTCATATGGAGGATATTTTATGCAAAGATAGTTCTATTTTCCCTGCAATAATTGATTATGCGTTAAATTTTTTGTAAATTTGCGCCGCTTTTCAGGTAAAACCTGAAGAAAATGGTTAGAAATTGTTTAACATTTATTTTAGTTCAATATGAATAGAATTGCAATCAACGGTTTTGGCCGTATCGGTCGTCTGGCATTCCGTCAGATGTTTGAGGCTGATGGTTACGAAGTTGTCGCCATCAATGACCTCACAAGTCCTAAAATGCTCGCTCACCTTCTCAAGTACGACACCGCCCAGGGTGGTTTCGCCGGCAAGTTCGGTGAAGGCAAGCACACTGTAGATTACAAGGACGCAGTCCTCGCAGAAGACGGAAAGACCGTTGTAACTCCCGGTTCCATCATCGTTGACGGAAAGGAAATCGCCATCTATGCAAAGCCCAACGCAGCCGAGCTCCCCTGGGGCGAACTGAAAGTTGACGTTGTTCTCGAGTGCACAGGCTTCTACACCTCCAAGGCAAAGGCTTCCGCACACATCGAGGCCGGCGCAAAGAAGGTTGTCATCTCCGCTCCTGCAGGCAATGACCTCCCCACCATCGTTTACAACACCAACCACAAGACCCTCACCCCTGCCGATACAGTTATCAGCGCAGCTTCCTGCACCACCAACTGCCTCGCTCCCATGGCTGACGCTCTCAACAAGTACGCTCCCATCCAGAGCGGTATCATGAGCACCATCCACGCTTACACCGGCGACCAGATGATCCTCGACGGTCCTCAGCGCAAGGGTGACCTCCGCCGCAGCCGCGCAGGTGCTTGCAACATCGTTCCCAACTCCACCGGTGCTGCCAAGGCTATCGGTCTCGTAATCCCCGAACTCAACGGCAAGCTCATCGGCTCCGCTCAGCGCGTTCCCACTCCTACCGGCTCCACCACCATCCTTGTGGCTGTCGTAAAGGGTAAGGACGTTACCGTAGAAGGCATCAA
>CAMNAD010000172.1 GCA_946530505.1 uncultured Bacteroidales bacterium | reverse complement strand
GCCCGCCAGATCATGCGGCAGCACAACGGCAGCATCGACCTTGTTAAGAGCGATGCTGCCGAGACAGTGTTCGAACTTCGGTTCCGATAGTCCTACCAGTGAAAGTACATCCTATCGGATGCAATCCACATGCGACATCAACAAATTACATCCGTTATAATGTAATTTAAGAAATATTTCTTATATTTGCATCCGAACGAATGTAATTATGAACGGTAACATCATCTCTTCAACATTAAAAAACCTGCGGAAAGAGCACGGCCTTACGCAGGTTGATTTGGCGATGAAGTCCGGCGTAGGCTTGAACTTTGTCCGCGAATTAGAACAAGGCAAAGCAACTGTCCGAATGGATAAGGTGTCGCAGGTGTTGGATTTGTTCGGATACGAACTGGTTCCTCAAAAGAAGGTGAAATGAGTAAAGCATTAGTTTTGTACAAAGGGAAGAGGGCAGGCATCCTGGAAGAGACGGATGAAGGGTATGAATTCAGGTATAACAAGGAGTATCTTGCCGATGCAGATGCGGATCCCGTCAGTTTGACCCTTCCTTTATCGGAGAAGCCCTACAAATCTCCGGTGCTTTTTCCATTCTTTGACGGCCTTATTCCCGAGGGCTGGTTGCTGGACGTTGTGCTGCGGAATACGGATATCAGTGAATTGGACCGATTCTCCCTGCTGCTTCTATGCTGCAAGGACTGCATCGGTGCCGTAAGTGTAATTCCCATAAAGGAGAATAGTGATGAGTAAATGTTTGTATTGCTATAAGGAACTCGGCCCCGGCGAGGTGGATTTCCATAAATCCTGCTGCCGCAAGTTCTTTGGGACCGCTGCAGTGCCTTCTTTGGATTACACGCGGGAGCAGATGGATGAACTGGCCGCACAGATCATCCGGTCGCAAACTACGCTCACAGGTGTCCAGCCCAAACTGTCCTTAAACTTGGACAAGCATCCTGGTTCACAGAAGCTCACCATTGTGGGGCTCTGGGGTGATTATATCTTCAAGCCTCAGACCGAGCGTTTTGAGATGATGCCTGAAAACGAGGACTTGACCATGCATCTGGCAGAAATTGCCAGGATAAAAACCGTCCCCCACACACTCATTCGCATGAAAGACGGAAGCATAGGCTATTTGACCAGGCGTATCGACCGCAAGGCCGATGGGGAGAAGATTGCGATGGAGGATATGTGCCAACTCACGGAGCGCCAGACGGAACATAAGTATCGGAGTTCATACGAACAGGTGGGCAAGGCTATCCGAAAGTATTCGGCTGAGTCCCAGCTTAATATGGTGGATTTTCTGGAACTGGTATATTTCTCTTGGATTACGGGGAACAATGATATGCATCTGAAGAACTTCTCCCTGTATTCCCCTGCCGGAGAGCCCGTCCTCACTCCTGCCTATGACCTTTTGAACGCCGCATTGATTAATCCGGCCGATGACGAAGAACTTGCTCTCAATCTTAATGGGAAAAAGAAACGGATAAAGGATTCCGACTTCCTGGCCGCCTACCGGACTTGCGGCGTTCCGGAAATCGTCTTCGAGCGTATCAAAAAGAAATATAAGAATCTTCTTCCCGCCTTTGAGCAGGAGATTCAGTGTTCATTCCTGTCCGATGAACTCAAGACGTCCTATACCATGTTTCTTCATAATCGCTTGCTGATATAGTAAAAATAGTTATATTTGTAGGAAATTTCCAACAAATACAACTATGCAAGAGAATGACGGAAAATACATCTTCGGCGTGGTGAAGGTGGGCGAAAAGGGCCAGATTGTGATTCCACGCGATGCCAGGAAGGTCTATGATATCAAGCCGGGGGATGCGCTGCTCCTCCTCGGCGACCAGAAAGGGATGGCGCTGGTAAAGACCGAAATCTTCCAGAGCGCCGTGGACCAGGTAATGGGAGACATCACGAAATGAGAAAGCACTGGATAGACAATCTGCGCTGGGTGACGGTCCTCCTGGTGCTGCTGTATCACGTCGTCTATTTTTATAACAACAAGGGCGTGTTTGGAGGTATAGGGGGATTCGGTCCTTATCCGGATGTTCCTCAGTATCAGGATGTGCTTATGTATATACTTTATCCTTGGTTTATGCCGCTGCTTTTCTTGCTCGCGGGTATCAGCGCCCGTTATGCACTGGAGAGATACGACGGCAGGAGCTGGTTCAAGGCCCGCACGCGAAAGCTCCTGGTCCCTTCCACCATCGGCCTTTTCGTGTTCCATTGGATGGTAGGGTATTTCAATACGATCGTGGCCGAAAGAGAGGGCGTGTTCGACGGCGTCCCGGCCATCGTCAAATACATAATTATGGCTGTCAGCGGCACGGGACCGCTATGGTTCATCCAGGTACTGTGGCTGTTGTCGCTCATCCTGCTGATTATCCGGCGGCTTGACGGGAAGGACCGCCTGCACGGAGCCTTCGGCAGAGCCTTTTCCGGAAAGTACGGTCTTGTCTGGATTATCCTCCTTGGCATTTTCTATTGGTTGGGCGAGAAAACTATGATTTCGAATCCTCGTCCTCAATCAGCAGACGGCCTCTGGAACCTCTACAAGCCGCTTTTCTATCTCGTGCCCTTCCTGCTGGGCTATTACGTTTTTTCCAATGAGGCGGTGCAGGAGAAACTCTCCAAGGCCTGGGTCCCGCTCATAGGCTGCGCCGTCGTTTCCGGTATCGTCTTGATTGCCGCCACCTTCGGCCAGGACAATACTTCGCCGCAATACCAGGGCAGCCCGCTGAACAGCCTGTATGGATGGCTGATGTGCCTTGCTATGACGGGATGGTTCAAGGCGGACTTCGACCATACAGGTTCGTTCGCAGGATATATGGCCCGCAGCAGCTACGGCATCTATATTGTCCATTATCTGGTGATTGCCAGCCTTGGGTATATGTTGAAAATCCATACGCAGCTCCCTCCTGTGGCGATGTATCTCCTCCTCGGCATTGCGGTTTTCTCCCTGTCGCCGCTCCTGTATGAGATTATCCGTCGCATCCCCATTATCCGCTGGTGCGTGCTGGGAGAGAAACGCACTTGACCTTCCTGCGTATCCGCTGCATACTTGACTTGGACAGTGTCTTATGAAAGGATGTTTCTAGAAATTATTTCGCCAAATAAGAATAAAATGCTATATTCGTGGCGGAAT
>CAMNAD010000171.1 GCA_946530505.1 uncultured Bacteroidales bacterium | reverse complement strand
AACAGGAGATACCTGCAATGAAGCCCCTATGTTGATTTTGAGGCTGGTTCGGAAAATGCGCAGATCTTCATACACGAGGCCCACCGGAACTATGTACACAGGCTTTCCCATGTCGCCTGCCGCCTTCAGGGCGATGCGAGCGATGCCTTTCCGAAGAGGCAGTATCCCCGGTTCCTGGCTGTGCCTGCCTTCTGGGAAGATGCAGAAGGGGAGACCCGCATTCAGGGTGTCGCTCGCGACCTGGAAAGTCCTGTCGTTTTCCGCAAGCGCTTCAACGCCGTCGCGGATGCGGCTTATGGGGATGATTTTCAGGAAGTCAAGCACTTTGGCAGGGCCTTTCTTGCGGAAAATATCCGCCCTTGCGGCAAATACGACGGGTCTTTCCTCCATGCTGAGAACCGCGAGGGCGTCGAGCAGTGTATTTACATGATTCGGTGCGTAGATGACGGCGGAACCTTCCGGAATATTCTCTTTGCCGCAGACCTGAAGGCTTCGGAACATAAGGCGGAACGTCCACCTGACGTAGTGGACAAGAAAGTTGTAGAGTCTGTCGTTATCGTAGACCATCAACCAAGCAGGCTGCAAATAAGTACTCCGAGATAGTTGCCAACCGCATAGCCCACTATACCTATGCTGAGTCCGGGCATAAGCACCCGGCTGTTGCGCATGGAAGCGGCTATCATGGGCACGAAGGGAGGGGAATTGATGTATGTCACCGAGGCGATCACTGCGGTATCAGCATCCACCTTGAACAACTTGGCCGTAAGCAGCTGCAGGGATAGGGAAACAACCTCCATGAAGAACAGGAAACCCACGATCCAGAGCGCTCCGCTGAAGTCGAGTGACCTCACGTCGGCCATTGATGCCACTACGAGGCTGAAGATGTAAATGAAGTACATGCCCATATCGTAGCCGTATTCATATTTGTGGATGGGCTTCCAGAAAGAAACGGCAATGCTGATTGTGGTGATGGCAAGAATGAAGAACATCATGAAGGTGCCGGGGATCAGTTTGGATAGCCCCACGGCGATCCCGGCACTGATGCCTATTACCAGAACAGTGACGCCCAGCAGCGGTAGGGCGTTCGACACAATCCCGCGTTTTGAAAAGAGGCCCTTGTAAGGATTCTTCTCTGCGCCAGCTTCTTGCACGGCTTTTTCGTCATAATTGTCCAGGGTCTTTACAGGGAGCCATCTGCGGGCAAGGCGTATCCCTATCGCCATGATGAATACCAGATAAGTGAAGGAGACCATCATATCGTAGGTATTCAAAAGGGCATACTGCTGCCCGTCCACGTTCAGCATCTTGCTTACCGCAGCCATGTTCACCGTGCCTCCCGTAAGGCAGGCGGTGTACATTCCGGCAACTTGGGGGCCGTCGGGAATGTGAGGACCGAAGATGGGATAGCCGGCTACGACAGCGATTATGACTGCCAGCAGTCCGGTGATCATTGCAATCAGCTGGTCGCGGGTTTCACTCCTCCGGAAGGTGAAACTGAAAAGCATCAGCGGGATGGCAAGGGGAATCATCGCGTTGGAAAGGAGATTCTGCACCTGCAGAGTGGCTTCTCCCTTGGGCAGGATGCCGATGTTGGCGATGATGGCGCCAAGGAAATAAAGCATCAGGATAGGGCCGATCTTGCCTATCCATCGCACTTTCCGGCACAGCCAGAGCACTCCTGCGGGAATGACGCAGTATGCGACGACAAGGATGATGGCAGTAATAATGTTCATGTTAAAAACCGTATTTTTCTATCAAATGCCTGGAGAGTTCCACAGGGTCTCCGGGCTGGGAGTAATCGATCTTCGTGATTGAAGGGACGGTCCAGTTGATTTCGTGATAGCGCAGCCGGGCGTCGAAATTGTCCTCGCTTATCTTGCGTCCCATCATGAGGTCGAAGATCACGTCGTCGCAGAACATCATCCAGCGGGGCTTGTAATAACTCTTTGCAAGGCCGGCCCACTGACGGTTGGCGTAGTCGCAGAGCCCGCGGTTGTTGCTCCAGATGGTGAGGATGGTGCGGGCGCACCACTCATAGTAGTCCTTTTCTTCGGGAGTCCTGCCCCAGCTGCGCGCCTGTTCGTTCCAGACCTGAAGGTTGAATTCAGGCACGCAGGCGAGCAGGGCGTCCAGATCCTCGAACACGCTGTCCATCTCGCCGCGGACTTTGAGCACTGCGTCCATGTCGCGCTTGTCCCATGCAAGCTGCAGGCTGTCCCTGAGTGTGTCGAAGTAGTCGCCCAGGGCCTGTCTGCCGAGGTTGACGAGGTCGTACTTGTATTCGTAGCGGTCGGAACCGATCTCCAGCATTTTCCTCCAGGCATAATCCATCACGGGAGTGCGTCCCTTGATATCGGGGAATTTGACTGTCCAGTTATACGGCTTGGGCCCGAGGACCGGATGGGAGTTCATTGAAACGCCGGTGCCCGTGTATTGGGGAGCGATGTTCATGATAATGTCATGCCAGAGAGCCCTGGCGGCGGCATCTTCGCGCCCGATATGCCTGTCGGCAAGCTTGTCTATCCACTGGCCCGGAGTCTCGGGATAGTTCCATCCCAGACTGAGTACGAACTCGAAATAATAAGGGTTGGTGCCGAAGCCTTCCAGAGTTGAACCTACTCCCTTGAGATTGCTTCCGCCGTCGCGGAAGGTCTCATCGAAATAGGGTATCAGAGTGGGGAAGTTACCGTTCAGCAGGGTGTTTCCTCCGAAGTTCAGCAGTGAGCAGGCTATATAGTCGTGTCCGTAGAATCTGTCGGTAAGTTTCCATCCGAGCACCCAGTCGTCGTGATAGTCGAGCATTATCATCTTGCCCCGGGGTACGCTTCCGAGGTAGGCTTCCATGTTCTCCGGGGTCCAGTGCTTCCGGTCGTTGGTGAGGAACCATCCCATCTGAAGCCAGACGGCGTCGGGATCTGCGGCTTCCAGCGACTCCCAGAAGGCCTTGCCCATCGATGCCAGCGTTTCCGGATCCCATGAAGGAGCGTCAACTTCGTTGAACGGATCCAGTCCGTAGATGTGGTCTGTGCCGAAAACGGCGGTCTGTTCTTCTATACATGCTTTTTGTATTTCTGCATAGAGCGGATCGTCAGGGGAGAGGAACCAGCAGCGGTAAGGATCTCCAAATCCGCCCCAGTTGCTGAC
>CAMNAD010000170.1 GCA_946530505.1 uncultured Bacteroidales bacterium | reverse complement strand
ACAACAGTTTTCAAGACTGCCGCCATCGACCACTCGGCCATTCCTCCAGTATTTAACGCGATGCGACATTCCAAGCCGCAGGGCGTGCCTGCACAGGCTCCAACCCGAACAGGATTGCAAATGTAGAGATTTTTATTTACTTTTGTGAATACTAACTCCTAAAAAATGAAAAAAATACTCTTTGCGATCCTCAGCATCGCCATCATCCTTCCCGCTCTGAATTCCTGCAAAACAGGAGAACAGACTCTTAAAGTCATCTCATATAACATTCGCGTCGGTTCGGCACCCGACGGTAACAATCACTGGGACAAGCGCAAACCAGCGACCCCTGCAATGATCTCAGACCGGCAGCCGGACATCTTCGGCCTTCAGGAAGCGCTGAAAATGCAACTGGACTATATCGAAGAGACCTGCCCGGACTACGATCACGTGGGAGTGCACCGCGACGACGGCAAGGAGAAGGGCGAAGTCATGGCCATTTTCTGGAACACGAAGACTCAGGAAATGATAAAATGGGGCAATTTCTGGCTCTCCGAAACTCCCGAAGTTCCTTCAAAGGGATGGGACGCCGCATGCTTCCGCACTGCAACCTGGGCGCTGTTGAAAGACAAACGATACAAGAAGTTCTACTATTATGTAAATACCCACCTCGACCATATCGGCCAGGAGGCACGCGCTAAAGGGCTGAGCCTCATTGTCGACCGTATCGACGACATCAACCCTGAAGGCTACCCAATGATTCTTACCGGCGACTTCAACGTCGATCTCGGCGATCCCTGCCTCCAGTCTCTTGTCGGCCGGATGGAATCCGTGCGCGATATCGCTCCCGTAACAGACAGCCTTGTCACCTACAACGGCTGGGGTGAAATCAATCAGGACAGGGTCATCGACTATATCTACGAATCCGGCTTCAGCAAAGCCATCAGCTTTGAAGGGATACGCAAATCCTACAACGGGATCCCCTATATCTCCGACCACTATCCCATTGAGGCAGTCCTTGAATTTTAATAAACATCAATCCATATGAAAGAGAACTACAACTGGAAGTACGCCTCCGTGGGAGGCTCCGTACGTGTGAAGTTGGAAAGCGGGGCAGACATTGCCAACCTCGACAAACTAGACCGCAAGAAATGGACAGTGCTCAGCTGCCCTACCACCGGCCTTGAATTCGACGAGAAGACTCTCAAACTCCTGGATGCAGATGGAGACGGTCGCATCCATGTTGACGAAGTGATAGCCGCAGCCAAATGGGTGACAGGAGTGATCAAAGATCCGGACCTGCTCCTCAAGGAACAGGGAGAACTAAAGTTCAGTGATTTCAACACCGAGAACGAAGAAGGAGCGAAACTGGAGAAATCCGCCCGCCAGATCCTTTCAAATTTGAAGATAGAGAAGGACGGCATCTCGCTTGCAGAAACCTCCGACAACGAGAAGATCTTCGCCGAGACCCGCTTCAACGGAGACGGCATCATCACCGAGGCCAGCGCCGATGATGACAATCTCAAAGAAACAATCAAGAACATTATCGCCACTGTGGGTTCCGCCAAGGACCGCAGCGGTGCAGACGGCGTAAACGCCGACCAGATCGAGGCCTTCTACACCGCCCTCGCAGACTACAGTGCCTGGATGGCCGCCGAAGAGAAAGGCCCCTTCGCAGAGAACACCGAGGCTGCGCTCGCAGCCTGCGACGCCCTCAAGGAGAAAATCGCAGACTACTTCATGCGCTGCAAACTCATCTCCTTCAACGACGCAGTCGCCGGAGTTGTAGATGTATCGGTAGATAAAGTAGGCGCCATCAGCGACGGCGACCTGGCCGCAGCGACAAGCGAAATCGCCACCTATCCCCTCGCCCGTCCTTCGGCAGATGGGAAACTCCCCCTGAACGGAGGCATCAACCCTGCATGGAAAGCGGCGTTTGCAAACCTTAAGGCCCTTGTCTTCGATGCAGAGTTCCCCAAACAGGACGGCATCAGCGAAGATGAATGGCTTGGCGTTCTGGCGAAATTCGATGCATACACCGCATGGAAGGCCGCCAAGAAAGGCGCAGAGGTAGAGTCCCTGGGAATCGACGTTGTCAACGCCACCCTCAAGGCCGACCAGAAAGCAGCCCTGCTCGAACTTATCGAGAAGGACAAGGCCCTCGAGCCCGAAGCGCTCAGCATCGAAGCGGTAGACAAACTCCTGCACTTCGTGAGGGATTTCTACAAGTTCCTCAAGAACTACGTGGTATTCGAAGACTTCTATTCCAAGAAAGACAAGGCCATCTTCCAGGCAGGCCGCCTCTATATCGACCAGCGCAGCACCGACCTTTGCATCAAGGTGATAGATGCCGGCAAACAGGGCGACATCTCCGCGCTCAGCGGAATGTACATCCTCTACTGCAACTGCACCAACAAGGTTACTGGAAAGAGTTTCCCGATTGCAGCGGTGCTTACCGACGGCGACGTGGCAGGACTGCGTCCCGGGAAGAATGCCATATTCTACGACCGCGACAACGTTCAGTACGACGCAGTGGTGACAAGCATCGTCGACAATCCTATCAGCATACGCCAGGCGTTCTGGGCTCCTTACAAGAAGGTGGCGAAGTGGGTATCCGACAAGATTGACAAGAGTGCATCCGAGAAGAATGACAAGTCAATGGCAAGCCTTACCGCTTCTGCAGATTCCGCCACCTCGGGCGCAGCCCCGGCAGCTGCGATCCAGAGCAATTTCGACATCGCCAAGTTCGCCGGCATTTTCGCCGCTTTGGGAATGGCTCTCGGCCTGCTCGGGCAGTTCGTGGTTTCCCTCGTCAAGGGAATAGCCGCCCTCAAACTCTGGAAACTGGTGCTTATAATCATCGCCATCATGCTCGTGATTTCCCTGCCTTCCGTATTCATCACCTGGCGCAAACTCCGCAGGCGCGACCTCGGCCCCGTGCTCAATGCAAACGGCTGGGCAGTGAATGCCGCCGCATACGTGAAGCCCAAGTTCGGCAAGGATCTCACCAGCATAGCCAAATATCCCAAACTCAAGGCTGTGGATCCGGCAGAGGCGAAGAAGGTACGCACCCGCAGGTGCATAATCTGGACTATCATCGTCCTTCTGCTTGCAGCCGGTGTTTACTTCGGAGTGCCTAAATACAAGGCCTGCAAGGCCGCCAAGGCAGAGGCAGCAGCT
>CAMNAD010000169.1 GCA_946530505.1 uncultured Bacteroidales bacterium | reverse complement strand
CGACTCGTTGCAGAATGCCGGACATCCCTGCCAGTCTTCCATCTTCCCTACACCGCATGAGCTGCAGTCCCTGCACGACGGCGCCGCCATTCAGCTATCCGATTTCTATTGGAATCAGACTGAGGGCCGCGAAGCTGCCTCGACGCTTTCCGAACAGCTTTCCCTCGCTGCGGGAGAGAGTTGGCAGAGTCCTGCCTTGGAGGCTGGGGATTTCTCCGCGATGACCATACATCTTAATTTCAAAGGCACTCTGGAACTTCGCGTGAAAGATCATATTCACAGAGATGCGAGGCCTGCAGACTGGAAACTGGAAGACCGCGTTTACACCTTGCATCGGGATACCACCGGTGAGGCGTCCGTAGGATTCAGGTTCTACAAGACAGCCCCCTCTTTCGAGATTGTCGCGGCCGAAGACAGCGAGGTCTCGGTAAAAGCCGAAATCTACGAACTATAATTCGCTGACAGTCAAAACAGTAAGACTGTCTCCATCGACCTTGAATCTGACATTGCGGCCTGAATAATTCAGGCCGTAAATTCTTTCCGGATCATCGTGGTAAGCAGGGCGGGGGTCCTGCGACAGGATTTCAGCGAGTACGGAATCGTATTCTCCCTCATTTTCGAATTTTACCTCGAGCCTGCACGGAGCTGCACCGGCAAAGCCGGAACGGACTCCCGGGTGAGAGTCGGCGTATTCTATATAAGGTTTGATATCGAAAACGGGGGTTCCGTCAACCAGATCCGCTCCCCAAACCTCGATGCGGCCGGCAGCGGCATCTATCGATGCGATCCTGACCGAAGAAAGCCCAAGCGGGTTCGGTCTGTAAGGGGATCGGGTTGCATAAACGCCCATTTTCCCGTTTCCGCCAAGGCGCGGAGGCCGTACTTTCGATGCAACGGCGGCATCTGGATTATTCAGGCTGAATCCCCAGATCAGCCAAAGATAGTCGAACCCTTCCAGGCCGTCCAGCATTTCCGGGCGGAATCCCTCGCAGAATTCAACAGTCCCGGGAAGGTCGGGCACAAGCCCTGCCTGACGCGGAGTGCCGAACTTTTCTCCAAGAGGAGAGCGGAAATATGCGACTGGCTTAATTTCCATAGGAGGCCATTTCTGCCTTGTACTGCCTGTAGAGCGAGTCGAGTGCAGGGAGATTCTCCTTCTTGATGGGCTCTGCAGAGGGCGATTCCAGTTTAAGCGGATCCACCGGAGTGCCGTTCTTCCATACGCGGAAATCGAGGTGAGGACCGGTTGCGGACCCGGTCATTCCAACATATCCGATTACCTGCCCCTGCTGTACGCGCGTGCCTGCCTTGATGCCCTTGGCAAAGCCCCTGAGATGCAGGTAGCCGGTGGTGTAGACGCTGTTGTGCCGTATCTTTATCATGTTGCCGGCACCGCCGCTGCCCCTGCCTGCGGACAGTACGACACCGTCACCGAGGGCGTGAACCGGAGTTCCTGAAGGAGCAGCATAGTCGACTGCGGTATGGGGACGGACTACGCCGTGGATGGGATGAACTCGGTGGTAGCTGAACTTGCTGCTGATGCGGGTGAATTTGAGAGGTGCCTTGAGGAAGGCCTTGCGCATGGATTCTCCCTTCTGGTTCCAGTACTTGTTGCCGTTGTCTCCCTGGTCGTAGCGGATAGCATAAAGCGTATCGGCGCCACGGGTGTATTGTGCGAAGTCTATGCCCTGAATGTCAATGACTTCATCTTCCACGACCCTCTGACGGTAGAATGCACGGAAACGGTCGCCTTCGTGAAGGCCGAAGAAGTCGACGGTCCAGGCGTACACGTCCGCAAGTTCAAGTATGAGAAGAGGGGAAGCGCCGGCGGCGATCATATCGTTCCAAAGAGAACTGCTGATGGTGACATCGGTATATTTGCGAACGGTGTCCACCTGTTTCGCGACGTTCCACACGGCAATGGAATCGTAACACTTGAAGACTGTCGAATTGATGCGGTCGCGTTCATAAACCACGTAACGCAGCACCGGGGCGAGGGTGTCTCCGCAATAATAGGCGTCCACCTTGTTGCCGGCGCGAAGCTTGCGCACGTCGAAGGTACTGTCGCAGGCGTAGACGAGCCTCTGCGCATCCTGGCCGCTCATTCCGAGCCTTGTGAACAACTTGCTGAAGACCTCTCCGGAGGCAACTTTGCTCTCTTTGACGAACAATGTGTCGGTATTGAAGCCCAGGGGCCAGACTTTTTCTTCTTCGGTTTCCTGCGCGGCGTTCCTGTGACCGCACGCACAGAGTATAAGTGCAATGGAAAGCAGCGTCGATAATCTTCTCATATATGCAAATATAGTTATTTTTCTCCCCGAAAATCATTAAATTTGTATGATTATGACTATACTTGCTTCTCTACTGTTATTTATTACGGCCTCAGTGCCGGTCGATTCGCTGATTTCCCGTTTCCAGGAGCCCGGGCGCGCTGCACGGCCTTACGTATGGTGGCACTGGATGGATGGAGAAGTGACGCCGGAAGGCATAAAGAAAGACCTTGAATGGATGGATGCCGTGGGCATAGCCGGATTCCACCAGTTCGATGCCGGCGGCGTCAACATGCCTAAGGCGGCGCCTTTCAAGAGGCCTTATCTTTCCGACAGCTGGAAGGAGGCCTACCGATATGCAGTTCGGCTTGCGGATTCGCTTGGCATGGAGATGACTGTCGCCAGCGCCCCCGGCTGGAGCTGTACCGGAGGGCCCTGGGTGGAGCCTCAGGATGCGATGAAGAAACTTGAATGGAAGATCGTGGATGTGAAGGGAGGCAAGCTTCATCTGAAACTGCCGGAACTGGGTTTTATAACAGGGCCATATCTGGACATCCCGCTCAGGCATGAGTCCAAATCCGCCCCGTCCTTCGGTTATGACGTCGCCCTTGTCGCAGTGAAACTGCCGGATGCGGAAAAGAGCATGGAAGAACTCGGCGCCAAGCTCAGCAGGGACGGCGACAAGAGCATTACAGTGGAATTTCCCAAAAAGACAAACATACTCTCTTTCACCTTGCGGAGCCTTCCTACTGGAATCCGTCCCCGCGAAGGAGACTTTTATGGCCCCAACGAAATCCAGTGCAGCAACAACGGCAAGTCCTGGAAGACGATAGCGAAGATACCCAAGTCGCCGCAGGATTTCACGACAATGAACATCCCGGCCACCAAGGCAAGGTTTTTCCGTGTGAATGGCGAGAATATACTTGATTTGCAGCTCTTTACGG
>CAMNAD010000168.1 GCA_946530505.1 uncultured Bacteroidales bacterium | reverse complement strand
AGGCCGGTGTGGTCCGCCGCGACCCTGCCAGCGGAGCCGGCAATCTGGCGGATGTCAATCAGGACAAGCCGAACGGAGTGGCCGCCCTTGCCATGAAAGGCCGCGTGCTGCTCTATGCTGCAAGCCCGCTGAACAATCCTTCGGGAGACGTCAAGCGCTGGGAAGAGGCTGCAGAGGCCAACGCCGTGGCCCTTAACACCGCCCTTGCAAATGGCTACACCCTCCTCACCAAAGCCAACTACTCCAAGAACTTCTACGGCAACCGCTACACCAACGAGCAACTCTGGGCATATTCCACGGGAAGCACCACCAACTACAATTCGGCGACCATCCAGTCGTTCGTGGGCTATCCCTTCTCGAACAATGCCTACAGTGCTTCGCAGTGTCCTACCCAGAACTTCGTCGACAAGTTCGAGACAGCGGACGGATGGCCTCTCAACACCGAGGCGCAGCGTGCCGCCGCGACGGCCGCGGGCAAGTACAACGAGCAGGACCCTTATACCAACAGGGACCCGCGCTTCGAGAACGCCGTGGTATACAACGGATGCACCTTCCAGGGCTATTCCCCTGCATCCATCTATGTCAACGAAGATGGATCGAAACCTTCCGGCTCGCTGCTGGCCTATCCCCAGAGCGCATCCGACGGAGTTTCCGAGACCTTCTACTACGAGCGCAAGCGCACCGGAGCCCTCTCCAACAAAGGCAACCAGAACGTGTTGCTCACGGATCCCATCATACGCCTCGCAGAGGTATACCTGAACTATGCGGAGGCTGCCAACGAGGCTTGGGGCCCGGACGGGAAGTCCGCTTCCGCCACCCTCACGGCTGTTGAGGCGGTAAACGTCATCCGCGAGCGCGTGGAGATGCCGGAGGTCCTTGCCGAATACTGCGGCACCAAAGATGTCTTCCGCGACCGCATCAAGAACGAGCGCACCGTGGAACTCTGCTTCGAAGGCAATCATTATTTCTGCGATATCCGACGCTGGAAGGACGCACCCGAAATCGGGCGCTCCACCCTCTATGGAATGCGTGCCACGAAGGTGGCCGTCTCCTCGCAGTATCCCACCGGTTTCAGGTATGAGCGTTTCGCCCTGCCCGCAAATCGCCAGATTGCGTGGAAGAACGACGGAATGTACTGGTTCCGTTTCCAGGACAGCGACCTGCTCAAGATGTCCAACTATACTCCCAAGATGGATTGGTAACATATAAACAGAGAAGAAAATGAAGAAAACATTATTCATCATACTGCTGCTTGTCTGTGCCATTCCTTCTTTCGCACAGAAAGCCGGACAATTGTCCGTAAGGTTCTCCGTCGTGGATGCCGAGGGGAATCCCGTCCCGCAGGCGAGCGTCAGCGTGGGCGAAGGCCTCAGCCGCTATACCGCCGACGACGAGGGCCGTGTGAGCGTGAACTGCTCGCTCCGCGATGTGGTAAAAGTGACTGCCGAAGGCTTCAAGAGCGTTGAAATCAGGGCTGCGGTCCTGGTGGATTCCGATTCCGTGGTGCTTGTTCCCGACGTGCTCTTTGCAGGAGACAAGGATGACATCGTCCTGCCTTATACCACTCTCAAGAAACGCTACTCCGTCGGCTCTACAGTCACCGTCAGCGGTGACGACCTGGCCCGCTACTCTTCGGCCGATATCCGCAACGCCCTCACCGGCGTGCTCCCGGGTGTTGAGGTAAGGGAGAACTTCGGACAGGTGGGTGTCAGCCCCCTCGAGCACATCGGCCAGTACGGGGCCGCAACCGCTGTTTCGGTGACCTCCCGCGGACGTCAGGTGATGTATGTGGTGGATGACGTTCCCGTGCAGATCAACGAGGTTCCCCTCGATCCCGAACAGATAGAGTCCGTGACCATCATCCGCGACGGTCTTGAGAAGACCATGTACGGTCCCGTAGCTGCCGACGGTATCGTCTACATCAAGACCAAGAGCGGTGCATACAACGACCGTTTCCTCGGAGTCAACGTGGAGAAAGGCGTCAACGTTACCGACCGTATGCCCAGCTTCGTCAATGCGGCCCAGTACGCACAACTCAACAACCTCGCCCGCAACAACAGCGGCCTGGCCGTACTCTACGGGCAGGAAGATGTGAACGCCTGGCTCAGGAACGATCCTTACGACCTGTCTCATCCCGCAGTGGACTTCAAGTCCATGATGCTGAAGAACACCATGTCCTTCACCAAGGCGGGCATATCCTCCGGCGGCGGCAACGACATAGTCAAGTATTATGCGTTCCTGGGTTACACCGGGCAGGATGACATCTACAAGATAGGCCCCGAGGCGAACTACAACAACATCAACCTCCATGGCAATCTTGACATCCGCCTCAACCGCTACATCAAGGCGGCGTTCGGCATCATCTCTTCCATCGGCATCCGCAAGTCCAACAACTACGGATATTCCGCGAACTACACGAGCACGGATGCTTCTTCGAACACCACCCTTGGAGTGACGGAACTTCCGGACATTCTCGGCCACATCAACAGCATTCCCCAGAATGCCTTCCCGGTGTATGCCGACAATTCCGAAGAACTCGAATTCCCCTGGTATGCAGTGAGTTCACAGTATACCCAGAACCCTATCGCCAACATTCTGGAGAACGGTTCGTACACCGAGACCATACGCGGCGCACTGTTCAACTTCCGCCTCGACACCGACCTCCCCTTCATCGCGAAGGGACTCAAGTCGCAGACCTACGCATCCTACGGTTCCACCAATCTCGTGCGTCTCGGTCAAGCGGAGGACTATGCCGCCTATCTGCTCACCGAGGGCCTGGACGAAGATGGCAATCCCGTCATCATCCCCGTCCAGAGTTCCAGCCATTCGGTGAAGGAGATGTCAGGAAAGGCGAAACTCCTCGACTACTACTCCAACCGCTTCTACTTCGTGGAGAAACTCGACTGGGCGCGCCGTTTCGGCGAGCACGACCTGAAACTCTCGGCGGACTACATGATTACCAAGCGCAGCCAGAAATTCATCACCGAGCACAGGCGCGAGATGAACTTCGGATTCAACGCTGCGTATTCCTGGAAAGACCGCTATCTGATTCAGGCTTCGCTCAACGAGCACGGGACTTACTCCCTGCTGGACGCCTGGTCCTTCTCTCCTTCGCTGGGTCTCGGATGGATCATTTCCGAAGAGGACTTCCTGAAAGGTGCTGTCGACTTCCTCAAGTTGCGCGTGCAGGTCAGCAGTCTCGACTATGACTCACGAACCAGTGCCAACCGC
>CAMNAD010000167.1 GCA_946530505.1 uncultured Bacteroidales bacterium | reverse complement strand
CGAGTGGAAGAACAGGATATGGAAAGACGGAATGGGCGCGATCGACGAGCATCTGAATTCTTACCTGAACGCCAGAAAGACCCTGACTCCGGAAGTGAATCCCAATGTCTGGCCGGCGTCGGCTCATGCAAAGGCGCTCAATACGGTCCAGCGTTTCTTCATAGAGGAAACCCGCCTCGGCATCCCCGTGGATTTCACTAACGAGGGCATTCGCGGAGTCGAGGCCTACAATGCCACCAACTTCCCCACGCAACTCGGCCTCGGTCATACCTGGGACCGCGCCCTGATAAGGGAGGTCGGCCGCATTACAGGGCAGGAGGCGCGGCTTCTGGGCTATACGAACATATATGCTCCCATACTCGACGTCGGCCGCGACCAGCGATGGGGACGTTACGAAGAAGTATACGGCGAGGATCCCTATCTGGTGGCCGAACTCGGAGTGCAGATGGTGAAAGGGCTTCAGGAGGACGGGGGAGTGGCAGCGACCGCAAAGCACTACCTCGGTTATTCCAACAACAAGGGAGCCCGCGAGGGAATGGCACGCACCGATCCCCAGATGTCTCCTCACGAGATGGAAAACATCCACGTATATCCCTGGAGGGAGGTCATAAGGCGCGCAGGCTTGCTCGGAGCCATGAGCTGCTACAACGACTACGACGGCATCCCAGTTCAGGGAAGCAAATACTGGCTGTATGACCGTCTGCGGGGGGATTTCGGCTTCCGCGGATACGTGGTTTCCGACAGCGACGCCGTGGAGTATCTCTACCTCAAGCACCGCACTGCCGCCGACATGAAGGAAGCCGTCCGGCAGAGCGTCGAGGCCGGTCTGAACGTGCGCTGCACCTTCCGCAGCCCCGACAGTTACGTGCTGCCCTTGCGCGAACTGGTGCAGGAAGGAAGCGTGTCGATGGAAACCATAGACGAACGGGTGAGGGACATACTGCGGGTAAAATTCATGATCGGGCTTTTCGATCATCCATATCAGGAAGAATACGAGAAGGCAGATGCGGTAGTGGCGTGCGCCGAAAATGCCGAGGTCGCTCTCAGGGCTTCTCTTGAATCGCTGGTATTGCTCAAAAACAACGGCATCCTTCCCATGGATGCCAACGCGCTCGGACGGGTGCTGGTAACCGGACCCAATGCGGACGACACCGCCTATGCCAACCTTCACTACGGGCCCAGGCATACCGAGAATGTCTCAATCTACGAAGGCTTGTGCCGTGCTTTGAAAGGGAAGGCGGAAGTGTGCTATGCCAAGGGTTGCGAAATAGTCGATAAATCCTGGCCTGATTCGGAATTGATTCCGGTGGAGCCAGATGTCGAAGAGATGGCGCAGATCGACGAAGCCGTGGCAATCGCCCGCGAATCCGATCTTGTGGTTGCCGTCGTGGGCGGGAACAGCCGCACCTGCGGAGAGAACCGCAGCCGCAGCAGTCTTGAACTCCCCGGGCATCAGAACAGGCTGCTGATGGAGCTGAAGAAAACCGGCAAGCCCTTGGTAGTGGTGCTGGTGAACGGTCGTCCTCTTTCCATCAACTGGGCCGACCGCAATGCGGACGCTATCCTTGAGGCATGGTACCCCGGGCAATACGGCGGCACGGCGGTCGCAATGGCGCTTCTCGGCGATTACAACCCCGGCGGCAAACTCACCGTCACCTTCCCCAAGACGGTGGGCCAGATTCCCTTCAACTTCCCCTATAAGCCCAATTCCCAGATAGATGCCGACAACAGGCCCGGCATAAGCGGAACCCAGGCGCGCGTGAACGGGGCCCTCTACAATTTCGGATACGGCCTCAGTTACACCACGTTCAAGTATTCCAATATGAGGCTTTCCAAAACTGCGATCAAGCCGGGGGAGAGCGTAGAGGTTTCGGTGGACGTCACAAACACCGGGAACCGCGATGGCGATGAAATAGTGCAGTTGTACCTGCACGACCGCGTAAGTTCGATTACCGTTTACGAGAAGATGCTCAAAGGCTTCGAGCGTGTGCACCTGAAGGCCGGAGAGACTAAAACTGTGCATTTTACTCTCGGCCCTGAAGCCTTCCTGATCCTTGATGCGAACTTCGAATATGTGTTCGAATCAGGGGAATACAATGTCATGGTAAGGTCATCTTCCGTCGATCCCGGGCTGCAGCAGAGGCTTACGATGCTGACCCCGACAGGCGAAAAACCTGCGGAATATCTGGAAACCGACGGGCCCGGGATTTTCCCGGTAAGCCTGCGGCGGGGAGAATTCGTAAACGTGCCGGTGGATCAGGAACGTGAAATCAAGGGCATCGTGCTGGAGTGGGGGCCGGATACCGACTGTGAAATCGACATCCAGACCACTTTCGGAGGAGGCCTGTATAACAGCTGCGATCATGCCAAAGTGCGCACGGGAAACTCCGTCGAGCGCATCTTTCCCAAACCTGTACGCGCTTCCGAACTGCGCCTGCTCGTCACCTCCGGCATCCTTGCTGCCGACAAACTTACCGTAATTTATTAGGCATCAAAATTATTCCTTATCTTTGCCTTCATGGCAGACGAAAAGATAATATTCTCGATGAACGGGGTGGGCAAGGTCCTGCCTCACAACAACAAGGTTATCCTCAAAGATATCTACCTCTCGTTCTTCTACGGGGCGAAGATAGGTATCATCGGCCTCAACGGTTCCGGAAAATCCACCCTCCTCAAGATTATCGCAGGAGTGGAGAAGGGCTACCGCGGCGAGGTGGTATGGGCCCCGGGCTACAGTGTCGGCTATCTCGAGCAGGAGCCGCAGATGGATCCCGAAAAAACCGTCATCGAAGTGGTGCAGGAAGGCGTACAGGAGGTGATGGACCTGCTCTCCGAATATAACGAAATCAGCCTGAAGTTCGCAGAACCGATGGATGATGACCAGATGTCCGCGCTGATTGAGCGCCAGGGGGAACTCACCGAACTGATAGAGCATCATGACGGCTGGGAGATCGATTCCAAGCTCGAGAGGGCTATGGATGCCCTGCAGTGCCCTCCCTCCGATGCCCTCATAAAGAATCTCTCCGGAGGAGAACGCCGCCGAGTGGCTCTCTGCCGCCTGCTGTTGCAGGAGCCCGACGTGCTGCTTCTCGACGAGCCTACCAACCACCTCGATACCGAGAGTATCCAGTGGCTCGAGGCCCATCTGCAGCAGTACAAGGGCACGGTCATCGCCGTCACGCACGACCGCTACTTCCTCGACAATGTTGCCGGCTGGATCCTGGAACTCGACCGCGGCGAGGGCATTCCCTGGAAGGGCAACTACTCCTCCTGGCTGGAGCAGAAGACCCAGCGCCTGGCGATGGAAGAAAAGCAGGAGAGCAA
>CAMNAD010000166.1 GCA_946530505.1 uncultured Bacteroidales bacterium | reverse complement strand
ATTACGCCCTCGCTCTTGCCACCGATGGTGACAACAACTTCGCGCTTGTTGATTGCCGTTACTTCTCCTTCGACAACTTCGCCCTCGACGATCTTGGAGAGGGTCTGGTCGTAGGCCTTGCGGATTTCCTCTTTCTCCGAGGAATCGTAGACGCCGGAGCCTTCGAATGCATCCCAGTCGAAGTTCTCAGGAGCTACCGATGCGTTGAGCATCCCGGTTTCTTTTTTAATTTCTTCTGACATAATAATTTTGTTTGAACAAATTAGTTGTTTGACATTATGTTTTGTGCTTTCGCGGGCATGCCCGCGCATAAAAGCCTGCAAAGATAGGAATTTTTTCTATATTTGCAAACGGTTTAAAAAGCATATATGATTCTCGCATTCCTCCCGCAGCAAATTGCGGATGTTCTTGAAATAGTCGCCACCTTGACTTTCGTGGCCTACCTTGTCCTCCAGATAATGCACAGCAAATGGATGTGGTATCTCTACATCCCCAGTTGCATCTGCGCGGCACTCAATTTCTTCAACAGCGCGACCTGGGCTTTCGCCGCCCTGAACGTCTACTACATCGTCATGGGTTTCGTCGGCATATACAATTGGAAGAAAGACAGTGCAAACGCCAGCGAGGACCATCATAACGGAATAATTCTCAACCGGCTGCCGCGCAAGACTTTCCTCATAAGCCTTGCAATGGTCCTGCTCGGCATTCCCGCCCTCTATTTCATCCTGCAGGCTCTGGACGACCCCAATCCCTTCCTGGACGCCATCACCACCGCACTGAGCATCATAGGCACGTGGTGGCTGACTAAATCCTATATCCAGCAGTGGTGGATATGGATCGTGGCGGACGTGTTCGCAATCTGGATGAACGTCAATCTTGACAACAAATGGTTCGTGGTCCAGTTCGTCCTCTGCATCATTTCCTCGTTCATAGGTCTGTGGAACTGGAACCGCGTCGGAAAATATCTTAACGAATAGCCTATGCTGAGCATTCAGGAACGCCAGGACTACATCCTGGAACAGCTTTCAAAGAAAGGTTTTGTACGTGTCCAGGATATCGCCGAATCCTTGGGCGTGACGGGAGCCACCATCCGCAAGGATTTCCGGGATCTCGAAAGCAGGCATCTCATCTACCGCAATCACGGAAGCGCGTCACCGGTAAAGCAGAAAGTGACGGACCTGCCGGTACAGGAAAAAGCTTCGATAAGGGCAGCGGAGAAGAAGCGCATCGCCCTTGCCGCAGCGGGTCTGGTTTCGGAAGATGATTCCATCATAATGACTTCCGGCACCACCATCGAGGCTATGGCGCATCACCTCAAGCCCAAAGGTTCCCTCAATGTGGTCACGCCCTCCATCCATGTAGGAGTCACACTGAGCGAGAAAGACAACGTCGAAGTCATGATGCTCGGAGGGAAACTCGTAAGGAATTCACTCTCCGTGCGGGATACCTATACCCTCGACGGGCTCAAGAACATCAGATGCAACAAGCTGTTCGTAAGCTGCGACGGTTTCGACCTGGATGCGGGCATCACCACCGCCTTCGTGGAAGAGGCCCGGGTTACCAATGCCATGATGGATGCGGCCACGCAAGTGATTCTCCTTGCAGATTCCAGCAAGTACGGCAAGGTCGGTTTCGGAAAGATCTGCGATTTCGGACGCATAGACATACTGATAACGGACAGCTCTATCCCGTCAAGCGTAAAGAGCCGCATCGAGAACTCGGGAGTCCGCGTAATCACTGTCTGATTTCTCTACTTCAGTTCAGCCAATACCTTGTCTGCCTTTGCATAGCCGTCGGCGGGAGCCTTCCAGTACGAGAGCAATATCGCCGAGCCGATGAGCCCGAACAGGATGGCCACGACGAACACCGCATTCCAGCCGAACTCCGGCTTGTCTGCAAGATAGCCGAATCCTATTCCGGAGATTACGGTCGCACCATAGCAGAAAATGCCGCAGAAGCCGTTGGCACTGCCGCTGGCGCGTTTTGTGGCATACTGCGAACAACTCACTCCCAGAAGGGCCTGCGGTCCATAGATAAAGAAGCTGGATGCGACGATGAGTATGGCGCTCCAAAGCCAGGGGGCGCCTGCCGGCACACGCCAGAACAGAGTAAAGCAAAGGGTTGCGCCGAGAGTGAACAATGCGCTGGTACGCAGGGTTTTGCTCTGGAGATAACGGTCGGTCACCCAGCCTGCCACGATGGTGCCCAGCACTCCCCCGATAAGTTCGGACGCGGCCACTATGCTCGCCGAAAGCGCGATGTCGAAGCCCTTGTACTGAGTCAGGAAGGTGGTTCCCCACTCCAGGATGGTGAAGCGGATGACATAAACGCAGAAATCAGAGATGGAGATGCCCCAGATCACTGGATTGCGGAACACCATTCTGGAGATGAAGGCGCGGTATTTCTCGCCGGTCAACTGGACTTCCGCAGTTGCCTCCGAGGCCTTTTCTGAGCCGTTTCCTTCGGCCTCGAACTCTTCCACCGGAGGAAGCCCCACGGAAGACGGGTCGTCGCGCAGCGTGGCATAGAGAGCCACGGCCCCTGCAATGGAGATTGCCGCAGGCACGATGAAGCACAGATTCCATGCGCTGTATCCGAACTTGCCCAGCATCCATCCGCACAGGGCTATCACCACACCTGCTCCGATGGAGTGCGAGGCATTCCAGATGCTCTGCTTGGTGGCCAGTTCGCTCGGACGGAACCAATGCGCCATAAGAGCCGCACAGGGAGGATATCCCATGCCGTGAACATAGCCGTTCAGCACCCAGAGCGAGCCTATTAGATAGACCAGCCCCATCGTGGCCTTTCCCTCCCCGTCCAGCAGATTGAAAACGCCGTTCAGTTTAGGCGAGAAACAGATTGCGAGGTTTATGATGCAGGACAGCACGAGCCCCAGGCTCATCAGCAGTCTTTTCGAATAACGGTCTGCAAGAAGCCCGTTTATCATACGCGATACTCCGTATACAATTCCGTTGAGAGTAAGGAAGATGCCGAGCTGTACCTTGCTAAGGCCCAGTTCCGCCTCCATCGCGGGGATTGCCGCGCTGAAATTCTTGCGGAGGAAGTAATAGCAGATATAACCCAGCATGAGGGCTATCAGCGTGCGCCATTGCCAGCGTACGTATTTGGTACGAACCGCCTTATCCATTTATTTCGTGTTGTCGAAGGTGAAATCCTCCCAGGGAAGTTCTGCATCCTTGCCTTTGTCCAGAACGTCGGCGACGTGGCATAGCAGAGGGAATTCGGAAAGGTCTACCTGCCCGAGTTCAGCCTTTCTCACGACCGCCTTGTATACCCTGCGGGTAACGACCAGGCTTTCGAGAGTAACACCTGCGAGTATGTCCAGGTCCTCGCCGGAGGTCTTGCCCTCCCCCAGCAA
>CAMNAD010000165.1 GCA_946530505.1 uncultured Bacteroidales bacterium | reverse complement strand
TATTTTTTACATCATGCCGCCTTCCGGCATCGCGGGTGCCGCAGGTGCGGGCTCGGGAATATCCACGATACCGCACTCTGTAGTGAGGAACATTCCTGCAACGGATGCAGCGTTCTCAAGAGCGACGCGCGCGACCTTGGTAGGATCGATGACACCGGCCTCGTACATGTTCACAAACTCGTCGGTACGTGCATTGTAGCCGAAGTCTCCCTTTCCTTCCTTGATCTTCTGGATGATGACACTGCCGTCTACTCCGGCATTGAGAGCGATTTGGCGCAGAGGCTCCTCGATGGCCTTGGCCACGATGTGGATACCTGTGGTTTCATCCTCGTTCTCGCCCTTGAGCCCGGCGAGGGCAGCGGCTGCGCGGATGTATGCGACACCGCCTCCGGGAAGATAACCTTCCTCGACAGCAGCACGGGTTGCATTCAGGGCATCCTCCACGCGGTCTTTCTTCTCTTTCATCTCGACTTCGGTGGTAGCGCCCACATAGAGGACTGCAACACCGCCGGCGAGCTTGCCCAGACGCTCCTGGAGCTTCTCGCGGTCGTAGTCGGACGTGGTGGTGGAAATCTGCTTGCGGATGAGGTCTGCACGGTCCTTGATGGCTTCTGCATCACCCTTGCCGCCCACGATTGTGGTATTCTCCTTGGTAATGGTGACCTTCTCTGCCTTGCCGAGCATGTCGGGAGTAGCATTCTCGAGGGTGAAGCCACGCTCTTCGCTGATGACGGTTGCGCCGGTCAGGATGGCGATATCCTGAAGCATTTCCTTGCGGCGGTCGCCAAATCCTGGAGCCTTGACTGCGGCAACCTTGAGGGATCCGCGGAGTTTGTTGACCACCAGGGTGGTAAGAGCTTCACCGTCAACGTCTTCAGCAATGATGAGCAGTTCCCTGCCTTCACGTGCGATAGGTTCAAGGATGGGGAGAAGATCCTTCATGGTGGATATCTTCTTGTCGGTGATAAGGATGGAAGGATTGCTGAGGTCGGCCTCCATCTTGTCGCCGTTGGTCATGAAGTAGGGGCTGATGTAGCCGCGGTCGAACTGCATGCCTTCCACGACCTTGACTTCCGTCTCGGTACCCTTGGCTTCTTCGACGGTGATGACGCCGTCCTTCTTCACCTTGGACATTGCATCGGCGATGAGCTTTCCGATATAGCCGTCGTTGTTGGCGGATACGGTGCCCACCTGCTCGACCTTGGAATAGTCGTCACCCACCGACTGGCTCTGCTTCTTGAGGTCGGCAACTACGGCTTCGACAGCCTTGTCGATACCGCGCTTGAGGTCCATGGGATTTGCACCTGCGGTGACATTCTTGATGCCGACGTTGATGATGGCCTGTGCAAGGACGGTAGCGGTAGTAGTGCCGTCACCGGCCTGCTCATTGGTCTTGGAAGCTACTTCCTTGACCATCTGGGCGCCCATGTTCTCGTATTTGTCCTTGAGTTCTACCTCTTTGGCTACAGTTACGCCGTCCTTTGTCACCTGGGGAGCGCCGAACTTCTTGTCGATCACCACATTGCGTCCCTTAGGACCAAGGGTAACCTTTACTGCATTTGCAAGCTGGTCTGCTCCTTCCTTCATCTTGGAGCGGACGTCGGTATTGAATTTTATCTCTTTTGCCATAATCTAATCCTCCTTAAAGAATTGCCAGAATGTCCGATTGTTTTACGATGAGGTACTTTTTGTCATCGACGGTAACCTCCGTGCCGGCGTATTTGCCATAAAGAACGACATCGCCGGGCTTCACCTCCATGGGTTCGTCTTTCTTGCCGGGGCCTGCCGCCACAACCTTTCCCTGCTGGGGTTTCTCTTTTGCCGTATCGGGAATGAAAATCCCGGATGCCGTTTTGGTCTGGGCCTCCTGAGGCTCAACCAGAACTCTGTCTGCTAATGGTTTGATCATGATATCAAGTGTTTTAGTATTTCAATAAAGCGCCCCGTCTTTCCGACGGAACGCTTTATAAATAATCAAGCCTTGTGCCAGTGACAATTTGTCAATACTTGTTCAGCGGCACGCCTGCGGTCATCTGATGGACCTGCCTGGCAACCTGCTCGAGCACCTTGGCGTGAGCCTCGAGTTCGGCGATCTGCGAGGGAGTCGGGGTATCCGCCTTCTTGAGAGAAAGGGCCGCGGCATGCTCGGAGCATGAAGTAAGAACTGCGTCGATAAGCGCTACGATATCGGCCATATCCTTCTCTACAAAGCCCCTGGAAGTAATGGCCGGGGTGCCGATACGCACACCGCTTGTCTGGAACGGACTTCTGGTATCGAAGGGAACCATATTCTTGTTAAGGGTGATATCCGCCTTTTCGAGTTCCTTCTCCGCTATGCGGCCGGTCACTTCGGGGAATTTCCCGCGGAGGTCGATCAGCATGAGGTGATTGTCGGTGCCATCGCTGACCACCTTGTAGCCGCGTTTCAGGAATTCGGCGCACATTGCCTGCGCATTGGCGATCACCTGCTTCTGATACTGGACGTATTCAGGCTGCATCGCTTCGAAGAATGCGACCGCCTTGGCTGCAATAACATGCTCGAGGGGGCCGCCCTGCACTCCGGGGAATACGCTGCTGTCCAACACGGCGCTCATCATCTTCACTTCCCCCTTAGGAGTGGTGCGTCCCTGAGGATCGGGAAAATCTTTTCCCATGAGAATGATGCCACCGCGAGGGCCGCGTAGCGTCTTGTGGGTGGTAGATGTGACGATGTGCGCATATTTCACAGGGTTCTCAAGCAGACCTGCGGCGATAAGCCCTGCGGTATGTGCCATATCTATCCAGAGTATGGCCCCTACCTTATCTGCTATCGCGCGCATGCGTGCGTAATCCCACTCACGCGAGTAAGCGGATGCTCCGCCGATGATGAGTTTGGGCCTGCACTCGAGGGCCTTGCGCTCCATTTCATCGTAGTCGACGCGGCCCGTTTCAGGATTCAGGCCGTAGGCAACAGGATGATAGAGTATGCCGCTGGCGTTGACGGGGGATCCGTGGGTTAGGTGTCCTCCCATGGAAAGGTCGAGACCCATGAAGGTGTCGCCGGGTTTGAGGATGGCCATGGTCACGGCCATATTGGCCTGGGCGCCGGAGTGAGGCTGTACGTTCGCCCAGCAGGCACCATATATCTGTTTCAGCCGGTCGATGGCCAGCTGTTCAATCTGGTCTACCACCACGCACCCGCCATAGTAGCGTTTGCCCGGATACCCTTCGGCATATTTGTTCGTGCAGATAGAACCCATGGCCTGCATTACCTCGTCGGTAACGTAATTCTCGGATGCGATGAGTTCGAGGCCGCTCTGCTGGCGGTTCCGTTCTTTGCGGATCAGGTCGAAAATTTGAAGATCTTCTTTCATATTATATTGGTCGTTAATTTCTGGTGTCGCGGCAAAAGGCC
>CAMNAD010000164.1 GCA_946530505.1 uncultured Bacteroidales bacterium | reverse complement strand
TACGCCTACATCGCCAGCCAGAACGACAAGCTCCGCGCAGCATCCGAAGGCTTCAAGGAGATCATTGAGAACATGCCCGAGAGCGAGAGCGCATTTGCAATCGCAAAGGACGGCATACTCTCGAAGATGCGTACGAAGAGAGTCACCGGAGCGGCAGTGCTGAGCCTCTACCGCCAGTGCCGCAGGCTCGGGCTCGACGAACCCACCGACAAGGCCGTATTCGAAGCCCTGCAGAACATGACTCTGGAAGATGTGAAGGCCGCCCAGCAGAAGTGGGTTGCCGGAAGGAACTACGTGTATGCGGTGCTCGGCGATCCTGCCGACCTCGACGCCGGCTTCCTGCAGACCCTAGGCCCCGTGAAGCAGGTTTCCCTCGAGGAGATTTTCGGATATTAGCTTTTAAGCAGGACCTGTTTTCAGGACTATTTGCGACAGGTGCTTCGCTTCGGCGGGGCACCTGCTTTTTTTGGGGCGCTCCATGTCTTCCCCGGAGAATTTGGGAAAGGTCCCCTTTCACCTGCCGGACATTTCCCATAGCCGTTGGTCCTTCCCGTGTCTGGCGCGGGGCGCAAGGCTCCGGCATTTCGGGCGCCCAGGGGCGACGGAGCATAAAGGCCCCATGCGGCCGTGCCGCGCAACTAGTTGAAATACAATATTTTATGCAAACAGGGTTGTTCGTTTTCGAACAACCCTGTTTAAGGATTTTACTGTAAATCAAATGATTACACGGCACGCCGTCCGGGCAAATGCATCTACCCAGACACCAAATAGGCATCTCCCGTGTCTGCCCGGCCATATTCCACCTTCCAGACACCAAATAGGCCTCTCCCGTGTCTGCCCGGCCAAATCTCCGCCATCCAGACACCGTTATTCTATCCGGAACGACGAGAACGGGCAGCGGCTGACCGACAGCCTGCAGTTCGTTTTCATGGAACTTGCGGGATTCAACAAACGCCTGCAGGACTGTAACAGCTTCGAGGACAAGTTCTTGTATTTCTTCAAGGTTGCTCGCTGCGGCAGAATACAGCAATATGACAAAAGCAGAACAGGAAGCTTACAACCGCCGTCTTAAGATACAGCGCGACAACTACGCTGCCGATAAATATGCCCGCGAAACGGCTATAGCAGAAGGTCTGGCAGAAGGTCTGGCCAAAGGAGAAGCCGCCAAGGCTAGAGCTATTGCGAAGGGGCTAATTGAGGAAGGTATTTCCATTGAGGTCATCCAGAGGGTAACCGGGTTATCCGTGGAGGAAGTCGAAGCGCTGAAGTGAGAGCCGGAGCGCTATGAAACATCTTTTCAAATTACCACAATGGAGTACATCCCCGTATGCGTCAGGCTGCTGCCGGCAGTCACGGGGATTACTATGAGGGCATAATCCTTGCCTTCCTCGAGGGAAGTATTCCGGACATCGCGCTCGCTGCGGTTCCAGAGTATGGAAACCGTGCCTGAAGGGCGTTTGAAGAGCCATCCGGCAAAAGCATCAATGTCCGCCGCAGGGTCCGCACCGTAAGAGTCGATCGCCGAACTCTCCCCTATCCATATAAAGTAGTAAGTCGCATAAGAGTTGGGCGCCAGATGCCACGTCCCGATATTGCCCTCACGGGAAACGGCTGAGAGAGCGACATGCGCGCGCTGGATTTCAAACGGGATTCTCACCGGCACCTCATTGCCGCGCAGGTCCGTATAGGATGCAAGCACATAGGCAGTGCCCAGATAAAAACTTTCACCCACGGTCAGGACTGATTCAGAAGATGCCGTCCTGGAACCGGAATTATGCTGCGCCAGACGCGCAAGAACCGCAGCATCGCTCAAAGCCTCGCATTCGGCAGCGCTCAACACCTCGGTACCTACAAGATAGGACGCAACTGCCGCATTCGGGCTGCAGTTTATCGTAACGCTGCCCACCTCCGGGGCTGCATCAACGGACAACGCAGGCTCCAGCACACTCACCCGCAGCTTCGTGATTTGCGAATAGCCGCTGCGCGACACGGCGATCAGCGCCACTTCCCCATTCTGCTCCGCATAGAGATTGGCTGCCGCAGGGGCGGTGACTGTGAGAGTGTCTGCGGACAGGCGTACCCTCCAGCCATCCGGTTTTACAAGCTGATAATCCGCAACGCCATTCAGCGCGAGAGCGACCTCGGCACTTTGCCCATAAGCCAGCACCAGCTCACTCAAAGCCATCGAAACAGAGAATCCGGCGACATAGGGGACCTCGAATTCACGGCCGTCGAAGAGCACAAGATGCACCTTGCAGGCATCTTCATCCACAGTAACATCCGTAAAGAAAGACACGCCGTCACGACCGGAGACACGAGTCCAGGTAACGCCATCGTCCACGCTCAGATACACGGCATCAAGTTCATAATCGCCACCAAGTTCAGAGCCTGTCTTCACCTGCGGAGTCACGGCATCGAGGCCGGATGCATAGCAGACATTCCCTTTGGAATCCTTGAAGACTTTCCCGTCCACCATCCACACATAGCGGCCGGAAGTACTGTCCAGGACTATGGAAATCTCTGGCACGTAGCCGTCGGCGCCATCTTTGCCCGGGTCGCCCTTGTCGCCCTTGTCACCTTTGTCGCCCTTATCGCCCTTCTCGCCGTCGGTTCCATCTTCACCATCTGCGCCATCGATACCATCCTCCCCGGAATCGCCCTTGTCGCCTTTGTCACCCTTATCACCCTTTTCACCATCTTCTCCAGGTTCGCCCGGATCGCCCTTGTCGCCCTTTGCACCATTGGCAATCTGGATATAGCTGCCGTCGCTAAAGTTGATCTGATAGCCGTTGTACAGAGAGGTGACCGACGAGATGGAGTAGTTCGCCTGCATCTTGTTTACAAGAGTCTGCAATGCGGAGATATTGCTGTTGGCAAGCTGCATTGCGGATTCAAGGGTGCTGACGCGCGATTCTACCGACTCCGTGCGTTGGGTCAGGGCATCGAGGTCGCTGCGCAATGCGTCGAGTTCTTTGGTACAGGAAACGGCCGCCAGCAGGATGGCGGCAGGAAGCAGGAATTTGGCGAATCCAATCATATTTTAGAGCGTATTAAGGATTCTGCAAATGTAGGGATTTTTTTCTGCACCGCACCATCAGACTTGAAACAGATAAAAATTTAAGTTTAAATATGCCATAAACTTTTTCTTATGGCCATGTTAAAACACACAATCGTCAAAAGAAAAAAGGCCGGCCGCAGGATGTTTGCCGCATTTGTTTGGTGAATTTCATTCCATTGGTGAAATTGGCGTGGAAGGCTGGCCGCGGTGGTCAGCTATTAACACCAAATCCTTTCTTTTATGGTACAGAAATACGCAAATATCCTTTTT
The DNA here is from genome assembly GCA_946530505.1 of uncultured Bacteroidales bacterium. Taxonomy (GTDB): domain Bacteria; phylum Bacteroidota; class Bacteroidia; order Bacteroidales; family UBA932; genus Cryptobacteroides. Next base: position 79 of record CAMNAD010000164.1, on the reverse strand, counting down.
GACGACGCCTTCAAAGTAGTCGTCTGCGCCCCGGGAAATGAGACTCTGCTTGCAAAAATCATCGAACTGCTGATTCCCG
>CAMNAD010000163.1 GCA_946530505.1 uncultured Bacteroidales bacterium | reverse complement strand
TTCCCGACTCCGAAATATACCGAATCAGCCCCACCCTCTATGGCAGCCCAAAGGCATTCGAAATTGCCCGCAGGGGCCATTATTTCCAGTTCTTTTTTGTTCATCGCTTTCTCTTTATCATCGACCCGGCAGTTCTGCGTCCTGACGCTGTCTTCGTATTCTATCGGGCGCAAAAGTAGTAAATAATGCTTGATATGGCAAACATTTTACAGGCGGCTGTGCCTGCCCGGCTCCTTATGGTCTCGTGGAAGAAGGCAGTGCTCCCGGTCGGTCATTTTCTGTAGGACCGGGAGCACCTGAAGGTTCACTTTAGGTGCGGAGAACCAGACTACGACGCGGGCAGACACCTGGAGGTCTGTTTCCGTGTCTGCGCACACGAAAGGGCAGCTCCAGACACCGGGAGGGCCGAATTCGTGTCTGCACACGTGAAAAGGCCGCTCCAGACACCGGGAGGTCTGTTTCCGTGTCTGCAGCGCGAGGTGCGGGCCGTTTTTCAGGGATTGGGCAAGTGCCTTATGATGGTTCGACAGTTGAAGCGCATTGACGGATCGCGGTAGCGTATGCGGATGGGGCGTGCCGGGGTGCCGGATGCAGCCCGCACGGCATCGGGGGCGTCGGGCTTGAACCCAGGCGCGACATCGGAGGCGTCCAGCCTGAGCCCCGTGGCGGCAGTGCGAAGCGCAGCCAGGGCGGCCGGGTCGTCGGAAAGGTCCAGAGCCCAGATATGAGGCGACTTGCGCCGGAGCATGGGGATGAACAGAGGATTGCGGCTGCGTTTTTCCAGTGTCTTGTTGAAGCGGTATGTCTCCTCAACCTCGGGAGCCACTTCGGCACGGCGGGGAACGGTGGGGCGCTGACGCCTATCTCCTGCGTCTTCATACCCAGGAACTGGAAGACGAACACCGTGCCGGAGCCTTTCGTAACTGGAATTGAGTAATTGCCGTCCAGGTCGGACGTGACTGCCTTGTTCGTTGCACCCTTCGGGAAAACCACCACTCCGGGGAGGGGATCTCCGCCATCATCCGTTATTTTACCATAGAGATGCGACTGCCCCTTAGGCTGCGGGGGCACGCCCGAAGCATTTTGCGCCCATCCCGCCTGAACTGGCGAGAAAGCAGCCAAAACGCACATGAAAAGCGGGAGGAATAGTCTTTCTAACCTCATAATAAACACTACTTTGAGGCGCGAAATAGTAAAATTCCAATGTAAATCAAAGAAAAATGAAGAAAAATGATATTCCTTCAGCTTAAATGAGCCTGTAGTCTTTCATCCTTTTCTGAAGCGTGCGATGCTCCGGGCATACGGATTCCAGCAAGGCATGGAATTCCGGGCCGTGGTTCAGATACTTGAGGTGGCAGAGTTCGTGGAGCATCACATAGTCCCGCAATTCCGAAGGGAGGCGCATCAGATTGAGATTCAAATTGATATTTCCTTTGCTGGAGCAACTCCCCCAGTTGCTGACGTTGTGCTTGATGCGCACCTGATTATAGCTGAATCCATGCTCCGCGGCGAGTTCCGCAAGCCTCACCGGCAAGTATGCCTTGGCCTGCCGGCGCAGTTCGGCCACTTCGGCGGTCTCCTGCAACTTGCGCCTACGACGTCTGCGCACGATACGCACACGCCCCGACAGTATGTCTCCCAAAGTAATTCGCATTGCGTTGGCAAAGATAGTAAAATTGGCTATATTTGTGCATTATGCTTACAGAACCACATATCGACGGCGCCATCGAGCGCCTTTTCAAGGAAATACAGTTTCCGGCCGAGCCTGCCGGGCTATACGACCCCCTCAGATACATGATCGGCATTGGCGGAAAGCGCATCCGTCCCCGCCTCTGCCTTACCAGCTATTCCCTGTTCAAGGACAGATTCACTCCCAGACTCATGGAAGTAGCCGGAGCGCTGGAGGTCTTCCATACCTTCACCCTCCTGCACGACGACATCATGGATCGTTCCCCCCTGCGCCGCGGGCAGGAAACAGTCTGGAAGAAGTGGAGCGAAGACACCGCCATCCTTTCCGGCGACGTGATGCAGATAGATGCCTACAAGCGCATAGCAAAGGCCCCGGCGGACAGGCTCGAGGCGGTGCTCGGGCTCTTTTCCAAGACAGCGGCCGAAGTATGCGAAGGACAGCAGTACGACATGGAGTTCGAGAGCGTGAGCGAGGTGCCGATGCAGGATTACTGCAAGATGATAGGCCTCAAGACAGCCGTGCTGCTCGCTTGCTCCGCGAAGATGGGCGCGATTATGGCGCAGGCCGACGAAAAGGCCTGCCAGGCTTTGTACGACTATGGATACCAGCTCGGCATGGCCTTCCAGGTGGCGGACGATTATCTGGATGCCTTCGGCGACGAGAAAGTATTCGGCAAGCCCATAGGCGGCGACATCATCAACTGCAAGAAGAGCTGGCTTACGGTACGCAGCTGCGAGAAGCTGCATGGTGCGGACAAAGAGGCTTTCCTCGCCCGTTTCAACGCCCAGGTACCGGAGAAGGAGAATGCGCGCAAGATTGAGGATATCAAGAAAGTATACGTAGAGTGCGGGGTAGATGAAGATGCCCGTGCGGAAGTGCGCCGTTATACCGAAGAGGCGCTGAAGGCGGCACGCAAGCTCAAATTGAACAAAGTCCGTTTCGAGGTGCTAAGACGCTTCGCCGAGAATCTCGTAGGACGCGCAAAGTGATATGGAAGAGAGGATTGCGACGGTTGTAAAGAACGCGGGCAGCCATTATCTGCTGAGCGAACTCCCAAAATGGGAGCCATTCCCCGCCGTGCTGCGCGGCAAGGTGCGTCTGCAGAAGTCTTCCGCCACCAATCCCGTCGCCGTGGGCGACAAGGTTTCCTATATCACAGCGGACGAAAAAGGGCCCCTGTTCCGCGTTGCTTCGCAACCCTATACGGGAAAATGCTCCACAGGGGCCATTCCGTCCGCTGTAATTACTGAGATTCTGCCGAGGCAGAACTACGTGATCCGCAAATCCACCAACCTCAGCCGTCAGGCGCATGTAATCGCCGCCAACCTCGACCAGGCCGTAATTGCCGTCAGCCTCTTCTTCCCGGAAATAAAACTCCCCTTCCTCGACCGCATCCTCGTGACCTGCGAGGTCTACAAGATTCCGGTAGTGATCGTGCTGAACAAGGTGGATCTGTACCGCGACGAAGCCCCGGAGGCGCTTGCGGAGTTTCACCGCATCTACGAAGGAGCGGGGTATCGCGTGATAGATACTTCCTGCAAGACCGGCGAGGGCATAGACGCGTTGCGTGAGGCCTGCGCCGGAAAGCTGAGTCTGTTTTCCGGAGAGTCAGGTGTCGGGAAGTCGTCGCTGATCAAGGCAGTGGATCCGTCGCTGGATCCCAAAATCGGAAACATCTCTCTTGCCCACCTCCAGGGAAAGCATACGACTTCGTTATATGAAATGTACCCGATCAA
>CAMNAD010000162.1 GCA_946530505.1 uncultured Bacteroidales bacterium | reverse complement strand
TGGCGCAGTTTGCACTGGAACCGACGGCACGGAACTCGAAACGGTTGCCGGTGAAGGCAAAGGGCGAAGTTCGGTTGCGGTCGGTATTGTCCACGAATATCTGAGGAATGCCTATGGCTCCGACCGATGCCCCTGTCTTGCCTGCTATTTCGATCGGTGTGCCGGATGGCATCTCCAGAAGCTTGTGAAGGACTTCATTCATAGTTCGGCCCAGGAAAGCCGAAACAATTGCAGGCGGAGCTTCGTTTGCCCCCAGACGGTGAGCGTTCGTAGCAGATGCGATGGATGCCTTGAGCAGGCCGTTGTGCCTCTGCACGGCATAAAGCGTGTTTACGAAGAAAGTGATGAACTGCAGATTTCCGAGAGCATCCTTGCCGGGAGCCATCAGGTTGACTCCGGTATCGGTGCCAAGACTCCAGTTGTTATGCTTGCCGCTGCCGTTCACGCCTGCAAAGGGCTTTTCGTGCAGAAGCACCACGAATCCATGCCTGCGTGCCACCCTATGCATCACATTCATTATCTGCTGGTTCTGGTCGTTGGCCAGATTCATCTCCCCATAGATAGGAGCAAACTCAAACTGGTTCGGAGCTACTTCCTTGTGCCTGGTTTTCAGCGGAATGCCGAGTTTGTATCCTTCCATCTCCAGTTCTTTCATAAATGCGGCGACACGCGAAGGAATAGCGCCGAAATAGTGGTCGTCCAGCTGCTGGTTCTTGCTGGATTCGTGTCCCATCAGCGTGCGTCCGGTAATCATCAGGTCCGGCCTGGCGGCATAGATATCCTCATCTACAAGGAAATACTCCTGCTCCCATCCGAGATAGGCACGTACATGCTTTACGGCAGGATCGAAGAGGCGGCAGATAGGCAGAGCGGCATCTCCTATAGCCTTCAGGGAGCGCTTCAGCGGAGTCTTGAAGTCCAGTGCTTCGCCTGTATATGCAACGAATACCGTGGGTATACAGAGCGTATCGTCCTGAATGAATACGGGAGACGCAGGATCCCATGCGGTATAGCCGCGTGCCTCGAATGTTGCGCGTATACCTCCGCTCGGAAAGCTCGATGCGTCCGGTTCCTGCTGCACGAGACTTCTGCCTGTAAAAGTCTCTATCACTCCCCCTTTGCCGTCGTAGTCGATAAGGGAGTCGTGCTTCTCGGCAGTGCCGTCTGTGAGAGGCTGGAACCAGTGGGTGATATGCGTCACATTGTGCTCCAACGCCCATTTCTTCATGCCGGCGGCCACCTTGTCAGCTATAGCCAGGTCGAGCGAAAGCCCTTCGTCGATGCAGTTTACAAGGGCATCGTAGGTCTCGGGATCAAGATAACGGCGCATTTTTTCGCGGGTGAACACAAGCTCCCCGAAATAGCGGGAGACTTCGCTTTCCGGCACCGGGATGTCCGCAGCCTTCTTTTTGAAAGCTTCCAGGACAATTGCATTTCTCAGGTTGGACATACTAGAGGATGTTCATTGATTGTTCACGTATCTTTTCGAGTTCGTCTTTCATGCGCACCACGGCCTTCTGAATGGATGCATTGTTCGCCTTGGAGCCCGTAGTGTTTATCTCGCGTCCCATTTCCTGGATGATGAATCCAAGTTTCTTTCCAGGGTAGGGTTCGCCGTTGATGGTATCCATAAAATAAGTACAATGCTGGCGCAGGCGGACTTTCTCTTCGTTTATGTCGAATTTCTCGAGGTAGAAAATCATCTCCTGCTCGAAACGCTCCTTGTCGAGTTTGACACCCAGCTCTTCTGCCGCCTTGACAATCTTCTCCTTTACGGTGTCGATGCGCTCCTGCTCATGTGCTTCCACCTCGTTTTCCAGTTCCAGGATATTCTGCACACGGGAACACACGTCCTTGTAAAGTGCTTCTCCTTCTCTGCTGCGGTAGTCGTCCACTGCATCCAGGGCCCTGTCGAAGGCAGCATCAACCTCGGGCCAGTTCTCCTCGTCGATAATATCCTCTTTCTTTACCGTAACAACATCCGGGAAGCGAAGTATGGCTGCAAGTATTTCGTTGTTCATGCGGTCGGAATCAGAGGCAGAGCCCATGAAGAAGCCCGGGAGTTCATTCCGAATATCACGAATCTGGCTATAATAATCTTTGACTACTGCGGCATCGACAAGCTTCGCGGCATCTGCGGCTGCAGCCTCGAAACTGATGTAAACATCGATAGTCCCACGCACCAGCCGGTCCGCTATTTTCTGCCTGATCGCCAGGTCCTTATCTTTGGGAAGAAGGGAAGATTTGATGCTGATGTCCGCGCTCTTGGAATTTAAGGTACGTATTTCGATGGTCAGCTTGCCGGCTGCAAGTGCAACTTCCGCCTTGCCGTAGCCTGTCATGGATTTAATCATAATAATACACTTTGAACCTGCTAATTTAGCAAAATTTCCGTAGGAACGAATGTCCAACTCAATTTGCGGCCCGAAATTTTGACAACTGCGTACCCGGACCTGCTTCCGCCGAGCGGTGAGCCTACCGCCCAATCTTCCGGCTCGTCCATATCTTTTCTTATGACCGGATGATGGAAGAAGACCACAATCCCCTTCCGGCCTTCACTAGCGCGTAATTGTGCCTCAAGCCATCCGAACTGCTCCGCCTCATCGCTTTCGGTATAGTCTTTTATACAGTTGCTGTCTATCCCGATGAATGCCCATCCCTTATGGACGAAAGAGAAACGGTCATAGCCGCGCTTCGCCAAATAATCGTCCCTTTTTCCCTGCGAATAACCCATGATATCGTGGTTTCCTGGCAACGCCCAGTAGGGCAGTTTTCCGAGAATGGACAGATTGGCCTTATAGATGGAATCCTGGACCGCATCGCCGGGATTGTTTACAAGGTCGCCTGTATTCACGACGAAATCCGGCTTGCAGGAAAGCGCCTGGTAGAAAGCCGCCTTCATCAGCGAATCGCTATGCTCATATCCCGGGCTGTCGTCCAGAAAACCTATCTGCGGATCACTCAGATGAATGAATGTAAAACTGCGGTTGCAGGCAGTGCTTACCAGTATGGAAACACACAGGGCAATAATCTGAAGCGCTCTTATTTCTGTCATATAACTGTAGTAAGGTGTGGTATGTTCTGCACAAATTTAGTATATTTGGCGCAATTATGAAAAGACTGCCACTCCTTTTCGCAGCGCTTTTGCTTGCAGGCTGCACATCATCCCACGACCTCGAACTCGACCGTTCCTACGAGGAACTCCCTTTGGGCGCAGTACGCCCGGAAGGATGGCTGAAAGAGATGCTCCAACGTCAGCGCGACGGCATCACCGCCACCCTCGACGAGACTTACCCCCAGGTGATGGGAGCCGACAACGGATGGCTCGGAGGAGAAGGAGACCGTTGGGAAAGAGGCCCATACTGGATAGACGGCCTGCTGCCACTCGCTTATATCCTGGACGACCAGGCACTCAAAGACAAGGCTCAGAAATGGGTGGAATGGGC
>CAMNAD010000161.1 GCA_946530505.1 uncultured Bacteroidales bacterium | reverse complement strand
ATTCTCAAGACAAGGAATATGGAGGATACTTCCCCTGTCTGGACCGCGACGGCAGCGTGTTCGACACCGACAAATTCGTTTGGCTGCAAGGCCGCGAAGTCTGGATGTTCGCAATGCTGTACAACAAGGTGGAAAAGAATCCTGAATGGCTTGCCTGCGCCCGTCAGGGAGCGGAATTCCTCGAGAAATACGGCCATGACGGCAACTACGATTTTTACTTTTCACTCACTCGCGAGGGCAAACCTATCATACAGCCATACAACATCTTTTCCAACACCTTTGCCTGTATGGCATTCGCCCAACTTGCAGTGGCTACAGGTGAAGAGCATTATGCCGACATCGCCCGCAAGACCTTCGACCGCATCCTCGCACGCCGCAGCAATCCGAAAGGCATCTGGACCAAGGCCGTCCCCGGCACTCGTCCGATGAAAGACTTCGCCCTGCCGATGATCATCTGCAATATGGCCCTCGAAGTCGAGCCTATTATCGACGACAAGGCCCTTTTAGACAAGACCATAGAAGAGGCCCTTCACGAAGTGTTCGACGTATTCTACCAGCCGGACCTCGGAGTCATGGTGGAGAATCTCGCTCCCGACGGCAGTCTGATCGACTGCTTCGAGGGTCGCAAGGTCAACCCGGGGCACGATCTGGAGGCCCTCTGGTTTATGATGAATCTTGGACTTCGCCTTAACAAGCCGGAAATCATCCGGAAAAGCGTGGATATTTCCCTCCGCGTCATCGATTACGGATGGGACAAGCAGTATGGAGGCATATTCTATTTTATGGATCGTCTCGGGCATCCTACCCAGGAACTGGAATGGGACCAGAAACTATGGTGGGTGCACCTCGAAGCCGCTATCTGCATGATCAAGGGTTACCAGCTTACAGGCAACGGAAAATGCCTGGAATGGTTCCTCAAGTTGCACGACTATCTCTGGAAGAACTTCAAAGATTCCGAATATCCCGAATGGTTCGGTTACCTCAACCGTCGCGGCGAAGTGCTCCTCCCCCTCAAAGGCGGAAAATGGAAAGGCTGCTTCCACGTTCCCCGCGGGCTTTACCAGATTGGAACGATACTTCAGGATATTGCGGACAGAATGAAATAACAGCAGTATCTGAAAAATACCTATATTTGAAGTCGCAATGGCTTCGAAAAAAGGAAAAATACTGATTGTCGACGACAATGCGGGCATACGCAGGGCGCTTGAGATCCTGTTGCCGCTGCATTTCGCCGAGGTAAAGGCCATCCCTTCCCCTGCATCCCTTGTATCGTCGCTGGAGCAGTTCCGCCCGGACGTTGTGCTGCTGGACATGAACTTCAACACCAGCATCAACACCGGCAACGAAGGCCTCTACTGGGCTGGAGAAATCAAGAAGATGGCTCCGGAAGTGGAAGTGGTGCTGTTCACTGCTTATGCCGACATTCAACTCGCCGTGGAAGGAATGAAACGCGGGGCTTTCGACTTTATCGTGAAACCCTGGGATAATGACAAACTGGTTGCGACGCTCATCGCCGCCAGGGACAAGGCCAGGAAGGCGATGGGAAGAGAGACACATCCCGAGCGAAGCGAAGGATCCATGTTCTGGGGCGATTCCAAGCCGATGGCGCTGATCCGGAAAACCGTCGACAAGATTGCTCCCACCGATGCCACGGTGCTCATCACCGGCGAAAACGGCACCGGCAAAGACGTTCTGGCGCGGGAGATTCATGCGCATAGCCTCCGCAGCGGGATGCCCATGGTGGCCGTAGATGCGGGAGCTATCACGGAAACGCTGTTCGAGAGCGAACTCTTCGGCCATGTGAAGGGGGCTTTCACGGATGCCCATGCCGACCACGCAGGCAAGTTTGAACAGGCTGACGGCGGCACGCTCTTCCTGGACGAAATCGGCAATATTCCGCTGCACCTGCAGGCAAAACTGCTGCGTGTAATCCAGAACCGGAGCGTGGTTCGCGTGGGCGGCTCCCAGGCCATTCCCGTGAACATCCGGCTCATCTGCGCAACCAACATGGATCTGGAACAGCTGGTGCGGGAAGGCCGCTTCCGCGAGGATTTGTACTACCGCATCAACACAGTGCATATTGCCCTGCCGCCCCTTCGCGAACGCAGGGAAGACATAGTGCCGCTGGCGGAGCGGTTCATCGGACAGTACGCCGAGAAGTATCACAGGATTGTCTCGGGGCTGGATGATTCGGCAAAGGCTGTGCTGGAGAGCGCCCGCTGGAACGGCAATATCCGGGAACTGCAGAATGTCATTGAAAAAGCTGTCATTCTGTGCGAAACGAAGAGTCTGTCGGCGAATGACATTCAAATAGATACTTCCGGCTCCGCCCTCAGGACGGCAGGGAACACCGGAACGTTCAGAGCAGTGAGTGAGGCCGAGGAGGAGAGACTGGTGCGTGAAGCCGTGGAACGTATGGGCGGGAATATCTCCGCTGCGGCTAAGTCCCTGGGAATCAGCCGTCCAACCATGTATGCAAAAATGAAAAAATACGGACTGTAGTGTCTGTCTGGCAAATCATACTGCTCTGTGTCATCGTCGCGATTGTCGTGGCGGTGATTTCCTCATTGCATACGCGTCAGAAGGACATCAAGAAGGTCGCCTATATGATGGATGCCCTGGAGGACGGGGAACTTAACTTCCGCTTCCAGGACAAGAACAAATTCAACAGGACCCTGAATCGCATCCGTACCATATTCGAGAAACAGCGGCAGGCCCACGAGCAGGATTCCTGGACAAAGCTCATACGCGTGCTCACGCACGAAATAATGAATACGGTCTCCCCTATCGCTTCGTTAAGCGATGCCATGGCTAAGTCCGTGGATGAAAACGGACACAGCGAACTGGATCTCAAGTCGGGCCTGGAGACCATCTCCGACTCCTCCAAGAACCTGATCGGTTTCGTTCAGACCTACCGGCAGCTTTCCGGCGTGGCCCGGCCGGTGAGGAAGGTGCTTGACCTGCGGGAGCTGATGGACAGCGTCATCGCGCTGAACAGTGAATTCACCGCCAACTGCGGAGCGTCCTGCAAGTATCGCCCGAAAGAGGACGATTTGATGATTTATGCCGACGAAGGACAGATCTCGCAGATTCTTATCAATCTGATCAAAAACGCCCTGCAGGCAGGCGCCAAGCGCATCGACATATCGGCCGGAATGAGCATGGACGACGAGCTTGTCATCCAGGTGGCCAACGACGGCGAGCCCATCCCGCCCGCAGCCCAGGAGCAGATTTTCATTCCTTTCTACACAACCAAGAAAGAGGGCTCCGGCATAGGCCTTTCCCTTGCCCGACAGATCATGCGCCAGCACAACGGCAGCATCGACCTCGTCAAGAGCGATACTGCCGAAACTGTGTTCGAGCTAAGATTCAGGTAGTTTCTGCAGGAGAACCGTAAACTGTCTCGCAAGTGATTTAAGCCTTTTACAAATTATCCCATTTACTACAATAAGGA
>CAMNAD010000160.1 GCA_946530505.1 uncultured Bacteroidales bacterium | reverse complement strand
GCATTATTCGAGGATTTCGCTGCAGGTCCTGAAGAGAGGGGCCGTGGTTACACGGAGTGGGCTTGTTTCAGGAGCGCTCCCTACAGATTCTCCGTCACGAAGTCCACGGTCTTGAAGAATATCTCCTCCATCTTGTCTGAGGTCTTGGAAGAGAGGTTGTGGTCGTAGTATTTGTACTCCTGCAGGTCGGCTTTCGCCTTGTGGCGTTTCAGCTCGGCCGCGAAAAGCTCGCTCTGGGAGCATTCCACCGTGAGGTCTCCTGTGCCGCAATACAGCTGCGCTGCGAGTTTGCTCTTCTTGGGAATCATGAATATGGGCGAAGCGTCCTTCAGGTACTGCTCCTTCAATCCTCCGAAATAGGCGATCCTCTCCGGATCCTTTGCACGGGTGGTGATGGCCGCGGTGGTGAGGTCGTAAATTCCTGAATATCCGACGAAAACCTTCGCGTTGCACTTGAGGGCGGCGACTGCAGCGAGATGCCCGCCGGCGGAAGTGCCGAGGAAGCCTATGCGGCTCATATCCACATTAAGTTCGGAAGCGTGGGCGCGCACATACTCCACTGCGTCCAGCACATCCTGGATTGAAACCTGTACGTTGGCTCCCGGTTGCGGAGCTAGCGTATACTGGATACGCACGCCGGTAATGCCCTTCTGTTGTGCAAGATACTTGGAAAGCGACCTGGATGAGGTGAAGGATCCCCGTGCCCATCCTCCTCCATGCACATAGAACATCACGGGAGTGGGGGAGTCGGAGTCGAAACTGTCGACCTCGATGCGGAGGTCATATCCCTCGTGAGTTTTGTAGATGTATTCCTGGGTACGGGCCTTGCTGTAGAGTTTGCCGGAGAGACGGTCGTTCTGGTGAACGTAGGGAGTGTAGAGATCCGGAATCTCGGCGAGATTCAGAATCTTCGCATAGCGGGCCTCCCTCTGCAGACCGTAGGTGCCGTCGGGCTTCTGCTCGAGTTTCATGGCGTAGCGGTTGGTGACGACGGCGTCCTGGGCGGAGGCGGAAAACAGTGCCAGTGCGGCTGTAAATGCAAATAATAGAGCTCGTTTCATGGGATTATGTGGTTATTTATTAATTTTGTTGCTATATTTGTAAGGCACATAATTGGTTAACCAATTATACTGATTGCAAATATAAAAAACTAATACCATATGAAAAAGAGTTACGCACTTTTTTTGATTCTTGCCACTATTGCGGCCTGCAGTTCTGGATTTACAATTCCCGATCCTGTTCCCGGCGGCACCAAGCCCGGCACAAATACGCAGAACGGGGGAAACGAGAACGGAGGCGGAGAGAATGGCGGCGACGAGAACCAGACTCCTGCACGCGGCTTCATCCTCGAGGCGGACGGAAAAGATGCCGATACATACAGTCTGATTACGGAAAAGGGTTTCGGCTACGAGACTCCGGACAATTCAGGAGCGCACGCTGAGGCGCCCTTCAGGCATATACGCCAGAGCTATGACGAAACTCTGAAGAAGCATGTCTTCGACTTCTATCTTCATATCGAGAACGACGACGACAGGGGACTGGCCAATATAACCGACCGTCAGCGCAACGAAATCAAGACTGACGCCCATTCGCCTGATTCCCTGGTGGCGCAGTATGGCGAAACCCTTACGATGCGCTGGAAGTTCAAACTCCCCGCCGGCATGAAGACCACCACCAAATTCTCGCACATACATCAGCTCAAGGGCATCGACAACAAGGCCGGCACGGCCGATGTGTCGCTTCCCGCCATAACCTTCACCTGCCGTTCGATGAGCAATGGGAAGCAGCAGATGCAGGTTCTCTACACTGCATCCAATGTAGAGGCGGATGGAGGCAGCACCTATCTGGCAAGGCCCGACCTGGCAGACTTCCTAGGGGAGTGGGTGAGCGTGACGGAAACGGTGAAGTTTGCCGACGACGGCACCTACTCGGTGAAGATAGTGCGTATGCGCGATGGGAAAGTGCTTGCGAATGTCGAAAATGCCAAGCTCGACATGTGGCGCAAGGACTGTACCGGCATGCGCCCCAAGTGGGGGCTTTACAGGAATTTCGGTGAAAAACGTTCGAATGCATCGCAACTTAGGGATGAAATTCTTAAATTTGCGGACTTCGACATTGAAAAACTGAAATGAGAGAGTACAAAGGGAAAAAAAACATTGAGCAGGAGATAAGCAGTGTCATATGCCACCTGCGTGAACTTTTGGAGCAGGGGGATGTGAACCCAGGGGAACGGCTTCCGGCCGAAAGGAAGATTTCGGAAGATACGGGAGTCAGCAGGGCCAAGGTGCGCCTTGCCCTCGAACGGCTGGAATCCTACGGTGTACTCAAGATATTGCCGCAGAGCGGGTCCGTCCTTTCCCAGCATTCCCGGACGGCTCTTATCACGCAGATTTCCAGCATCGTCGACAGCAGCAGTTTCGACTTCAATTCTCTCGTGCAGGTGCGTACCGTTCTGGAATGCGAATCAGTGAGGCAATGCGCCCGAAATTATACCGACGCCGATGCCGATTTGCTGAGAGCGGCCTTCGACGACTTTGTGACAAATGTGCAGACATCGCTTCGTGATGAAAAAGACTTCGCCTTTCATGTCACGATTGCCAAGTGCTGCCACAATCCCGTGATATACAAGCTGCTTCTCATGATCACCCCCGACGTGCTCGGGTATTACCGCCGGCTGAAAGCCTGCACGATGCCTGCAGAAAGCGTCGTTGCCGAGCATAAGGAGATTCTGGATCTTATTCTGGAAAGGAAAGGCGATGAGGCCGCGGCTGCGCTTCAACGCCATTTCAGAGACATTACCGAATTCGCTGCCAACAATCCCGGCATGGTACCGCGGACACGCCTGTAGGATAATTCAGTAATAATTACTATCTTTGCCCCGGACCAAACTTAAACTTCGCTATGAAACTTTTAGGAACCGGGAGCTCTCTTCCCAAGAAGCAGGTCACCAATGACGACCTGTCCGAATTCCTCGATACCAACGATGAATGGATTTCCCCGCGCACGGGAATCAAGACCCGTCATGTAATCAGCGACGAATTTCTCGAAGATCTGGCAGCCGACGCAGCGACAAAGGCCCTTTCAGATGCTGGAGTCGAGGCTTCCCAGATCGATATGATCATATGCTCTAATGTCGTGAATGAGCATATTACTCCAAGCCTGAGCAGCCTGGTGGCGTATAAACTCGGCATTTCCTGCCCCGGATTTGATATCAACTGCGCATGTCCCGGCTTTATCTTTGCCATGGACATGGCCGATAGCTATTTTCGTGCGGGGAAGGTGAAAAAGGTGCTGGTTGTATGCGCCGAGGAACCCACCCGCATGGTGGACTGGAAAGACCGCAGCACATGCGTGCTGTTCGGCGACGGAGCCGGTGCGGCAGTGTTCGGCGAAGGTGACAAGCTGAAAGGAACCCGCCTTTCCGCCCAGCCGGAGCCCCACAAGCTTTTCGAAATCCTGCCCCTGCAGC
>CAMNAD010000159.1 GCA_946530505.1 uncultured Bacteroidales bacterium | reverse complement strand
ATTTCGATCGTAGGCTTCCATTTTTTGACAGTTTCTCTTTCAACTGTCAAAAATAGTAAAAATTTGACAGATGCAAAAGAATCTGTCAAAAAGAGGTGAAGCAAAGCGCTTATTTCTGCATCAGCCAGGTTTTCATGAATTCGTTGAGGTCGCCGTCGAGGACGCCCTGGGTGTCGGCGGTTTCGTAGCCGGTGCGCAGGTCCTTGACCATGCGGTAAGGGTGCAGTACGTAGGAGCGTATCTGCGAACCCCATTCTATCTTCTTTTTCTGTCCTTCCAGTTCCGCCTGCTTCTCCTGGCGTTTCTTGAGTTCGATGTCGTAGAGTCGGGATTTGAGGATGCGCAGGGCGTTCTGGCGGTTGTCCTGCTGGGAACGTGTTTCGGTGTTCTCCACCATGATTCCCGTGGGGATGTGGCGCACGCGCACGCCGGTCTCCACCTTGTTCACGTTCTGGCCGCCGTGGCCGCCGGAACGGAAGGTATCCCACTCTATGTCGGAAGGATTGATTTCGATGTTGATGGTGTCGTCCACCAGGGGATAGACGAATACGGACGAGAATGTGGTCTGGCGCTTGCCCTGGGCGTTGAAGGGGGAGATGCGCACCAGGCGGTGCACTCCGCTCTCCGCCTTGAGATAGCCATATGCATAGTCACCCTCGAACTGTATGGTGGCGCTCTTGATGCCGGCCTCATCCCCTTCCACCAACTCGGTAACCGTCATCTTGTAGCCGTTACGCTCGCCCCAGCGCATATACATGCGCATCAGCATCGAACTCCAGTCGTTGGATTCGGTGCCGCCGGCGCCGGAATTTATGGTGAGAACGGCGCCGAGGTTGTCGCCCTCCTCGCCGAGCATGTTCTTGAATTCCAGGTCCTCCAGTTTCTTGAGGGCGTCGGAATATGCGGCGTCGGTATCGGACCCTTCGGGGTCGAGTTCCATCAGAACATCCAGATCGTCGGTGGCGGAGACTACTGCATCGAAGGCAGTAACCCAGGCCTTTATACTGCTTACGCCCTTGAGGAAGGCCTCGGCGGCCTTAGGATCGTCCCAGAAGTCGGGAGCCTGGCTTTCGGCCTCTTTGGCAGCTACTTCCGCGCGCTTGGCGTCTATGCCGAGAGACTTCTCCAGCACCGAAATGCGCTGGCGAAGGTCTTTTATCTGTTCTTGAGTAATCATCTTACAAATTTAGTGATTATTCCCAAATTTTTCCGATATTAGCACCACTAAAACCTTAATTATTATGAAAAAGTATTTTGCAGAATTCATCGGCACCGCCGTTCTGACCCTTCTGGGCTGCGGAACCGCAGTGTTCGTAGGTTGCGGTGAGCCCGCAGGCGTCGCCGCCACGGCTCTCGCATTCGGTCTTTCGGTTGTCGCTATGGCTTACACCATCGGAGGCATCTCCGGCTGCCACATCAATCCCGCCATCACCCTCGGCGTAGTGCTGAGCAAGCGTATGAGCTGGAAGGATGCCTGCGGCTACTGGTGCGGCCAGATCCTCGGCGGTATCGCCGGCGCAGCCATCCTCTATGGCATCATCGCTCTTACCGGCGCTCCCGGCGCAATGGGTGATCCCGCCGGACTCGGAACCAACGGTGTCGCCAATGCCGGCGGCCCCTTGGGAGCCCTCGTCGTAGAGTGCGTAGCCACCTTCCTCTTCGTTCTGGTAGTGCTCGGCACCACTGACGCCAAGAAGGGAGCAGGCAACTTCGCAGGCCTCGCAATCGGCCTTGCATTGGTGCTCATCCACCTCGTATGCATCAATCTCACCGGCACATCGGTGAACCCTGCACGTTCCTTCGGCCCCGCCCTCTTCGTAGGTGGCGAAGCCCTTGCGAATGTATGGGTATTCTTCGTAGGTCCCCTCGTAGGCGGCGCCCTTGCGGCCTGCACCTGGGGATGCTTCAGCTGCGAGAAGTGCGCTGAATAAGGCTCTCCGCCAAAGCCCTTGCGAAAGAGGGCCAGGAGTGCTCCTCCAGATATCGGGCGGCAAGCCCGGAATCGACTTTCCAGCCGGATTTCAGGATTTCCAGGAGTTCGGCTGGATTTTTATATACCCGGCACAGGCCTTCCTGAGCGAGGTCATGGAAGGCTCCCACATCGGGGCCTACCGGCGATCCGCCGTAACGGAGGGTATCCATCAAAGTCCCTGATCCTGAAATACTTCCGGGCAGATACGGGAACAGCACCATCCCGCTGGCGGCGATCCTGGAGGCGATTTCCTCCATCGGGGCCCTGCGTTCCTCGAAAAAGATGTTCCCGTTTTCCAGCGCATGTATCTGCCTGGCAAGGGAAGCGTCCGGGCAAGCCCCGAGCACGTCTATCCTGAGCCCGAAATCAGCCACGCCCGGAGTGCTCAAGAACTCGAGCACGCCCTTGTACGGAAGGACGGTGCCCCAGATCAGCACATCCGCCCTGCGCTCCGAGGGCTTCACCTTTTCCGGCAGTTCCGTGGGATGCGGGAAGAGAAGCACCTTGTCCGCCGAACTGCGCTGTCTTGCGATGGCGGCGGTGTTCTCCGAATGGGCGACCACCAGGCAGGCGCGCCTGAACATCCGCTTCGTGAGGATGCGGGAGAGACGGTTTTCTCCCTTGTGAGGTGCGGGATTGTGGAAGAAAAAGACCAGCCGGCCTCCCCGCAGGCGGAGTATGTCCATCGCCAGCAGGGCAAGGCAGGTCTGCAGCACGCTCAGTTTCTGGAACGCGATGGTCTCCACGAAACTCAGCATGAAGATATCCGCTTTCAGGCTCGCTTTCAGAAGGGCGCCCGCCTGCATCCGGCAGGGCCTGTTGTCGGCCTCCATCACATCGAACCAGGCGCCCAGTTCCTGCTTGAGGCGCGGGAAGTAGGGGTTGGGATAACCGAGCTTGCGGCTTGCCGAGGGAGAGATGTAGACCTTCTGCTTCATAGTCCGAAAAGCGCCTTGAGCGCGTATGTGAGCCTTGCCGCCAGATACTGCAGCCTGGGCAGGCGAAGATATGTCCTGTAGTAATATGCGTCGCTTTCCAGGCGCATCCTGCGGCGCCCTACCTTGCTGAAATGGCTGTTCACCGTAGCACCGTGCTCGTGCAGAACTTCCACCGAAGGTTCATACCAGACGCCCTTTCCCAGGCGTTTGAGCCGTTCGGCGAGGATAGCCTCTTCCGCATAGAGGAAGGTGTTCGGATCCATGCCGCCGCAGGCCTCGAAATCGGCCGTGCGCATCAGCATGAATGAGCCCATGATACGGTAGTGCAGGCCTTCCTGCGCGGTTTCGGCATAATCCTCCTGCATGAGGGTGGCGAGCCTGGGCTTGCCCATGAAGAGTTTGCCCCAGTATGGCAGGAGATGCTTGGCGGCAAAGCTCTGGAAGGGTTCCGGGCTTTGCAAACGGCCGTCCAGGCCGCGCACCTTCGGGCCTATCATCCCGACGTCGGGCAGCTGCGCCAGGCGCTCCGCCAGCGCGTCCACGACGTCTTCGCTGGTGAATACGATGTCGTTGTTCACGAACAGGAGGAGA
>CAMNAD010000158.1 GCA_946530505.1 uncultured Bacteroidales bacterium | reverse complement strand
CTGCCTGTTGGACGGTATACGTCTGCACATTGGCAGCAAGTATAAATACCGCCACAACAATATGGCCGACTGCGACAAGGTGCTCACCCGTGCCTGCGCAGAGGCTGAGGAAAACGGAGGCGGCGTACTGCTCATTACCGAAGGTGTTTACGGTATGACCGGCGCACTCGGAAAACTCGATGAGATCGTCGCCCTCAAGAAGAAGCACAAGTTCCGCATCCTCATCGACGATGCCCATGGCTTCGGCCTCCTCGGTGAGCACGGACGCGGCACCAGCGAGCATTTCGGCGTGATGGACGGCATCGACCTCTACATCGGTGCTTTCGCAAAGAGCATGGCCAGCATCGGCGGCTTTGTCGCCGGCCCTCACAGCATCATCAACTACCTGCGTGCCAATATGCGCTCCCAGATGTATGCGAAGAGCCTTCCCATGGCTCTCGTGATCGGCAACCTCAAGCGCATGGAAATCATCGACTCTCCCGAAGGAGACGAACTGCGCAAGAAGTGCTGGGCCATCACCCATGCAATCCAGGACGGTTTCAAGAAGGAAGGATTTGACATTGGCGAGGCAGAGGCCTGCGTCACTCCCGTTCACATCAAGGGAGGTATCGCCCAGGCGACCAAGATGGCCAAGGACCTGCGCGAGAACTACAAGATCTTCTGCTCGATGGTCATTTATCCCGTCATTCCCAAGGGTATGATCATCTTCCGCATCGTCTGCACCGCAGCTCATACCATGGAAGATGTGGAGTATACCCTCAAAGCCTTCAAGGAAATCAAGGCGAAACTCGATGCCGGTCTGTACGACGGTGACGACATCGCTGCCATGACTGTCAAATAATCTTGATTCCGAACGAAGTGAAGGATTCTGTATATTTCAATAACAAAGTGATTGTCGTCACAGGAGCCAGCTCGGGAATCGGGCTGGCTTCGGCGCGTCATTTCGGCAAGTGCGGAGCCAAGGTCGTAATGGCTGCCCGCAGGCTGGAAACCCTGCTGGAGCTCGCCCCTTCCGTGGGCCCGGAAGAGAACGTCCTCTGCGTCAAGTGCGACGTGTCTTCGGAGGCCGACTGCAAGGCTCTGATAGAGGCCGCGGTTGCCCGCTTCGGCGGCATCGACATCCTTGTGAACAATGCGGGGCTGTCCATGCGTGCGATGTTCAAGGACCTGGATCTCAAGGTGATACATTCCCTTATGGATGTCAACTTCTGGGGTACGGTCAACTGCACCAAATACGCCCTGCCTTATCTGCTCGAAAGGAAGGGACAGGTAGCCGGTGTTATCAGCATAGCAGGCTATTCCGCTCTGCCCGCCCGTACCGGATACTCCGCTTCGAAATACGCCATACGCGGATTCCTTGACACCATCCGCATCGAACATCTGAAGGACGGACTGAACGTCCTGGTCTTCGCTCCCGGATACACTTCCTCCAACGTGCGCAACGCCGCTCTTACAGCGGACGGCTCCGCCCAGGGGGAGACTCCTTTGGACGAGGACAAACTGATGAGCGCCGAAGAATGTGCCGCACACCTTGCCAAGGCACTCCGCAAGCGCAGGTCCGAGTGCATCCTCACAGGACTCGGGAAGGCTACTGTGCTCGCTCACAGGCTCTTCCCACGCCTTACCGACAAGCTTACCTATAGTTTTATCGCCAAAGAAGCCAACAGCCCGTTCAAATGAAAAAGTTCCTCCCTCTGCTGACTGTCTTCCTGATCATTCTAGTGGTGCTGCCCCGCAGCGCCAAGCTGAGCTATGACTACCGCAAAGGTGCACCGTGGAAATACGAAACGCTCATTGCGCCCTTCGACTTCCCTGTGCTCAAGACGGAAGACGAACTGCTGGAGGAACGCAGAGAAGCTGCAAACAATATTGTTCCATATTACAAGTATCAGGACGATGTTGTCAGCCGCAGCATTCGTGCGGCCGAAAGCGTCGATCTCGGGGAATTCGCCTTCATTCGCACCAGCATGGTTGCGTCGCTGAAGTCGGTCTACGAGAGGGGAGTGGTCGGCGATGACGGTGTGCCCGGCAACTCCGAGATAGTTTATGTACAGAGGGACAAGAGGGCTGCTGCAAAGCCGGCAGCCGAGATTTCCAGACTTGCGGACGCCCGCAGCATTTTCATTGCCTCCGTGTCTGCGGAATGGCCCGAAGTCAATGTAGACTCGCTGATGCGGGCAGTCTCCGCGAGCGAGATGGTTGTCCCGAATCTTGTTTACGACCGTGTCGCCAGCGAACAGCTCAGCCCGGAGGCTGCAGTCTCGGTATCTCCGACGTCCGGATACGTGAGCGCCGGGCAGTTGATAGTGTCGCAGGGCGAAATCGTGACAGCGGAAATAGCCCAGATGATAGCATCTTACGAGAAGGAATACAATGCCAATATGGGCACATCCGCAGGAGGATTCCTTTTCTGGACGGGCAATATAGTGATAGCCCTGCTGCTCGTTGTCTTCCTGTACTTCGCCATACGCCTGGTGAACCCCACCATATTCCGCGACAACGGCAAATATCTCTATCTGACCCTGATATTCACCGTCTTCACCGTGATTTCCATCGTCCTTCCGCGTACGCACCCTGAATATCTTTATGTGGTTCCCTTCGTGCTCTGCGCCCTTCTGCTCGAAGCATTCTTCGACGACAGGCTGGTGGTGATGACCTACGGTATTTCCATTCTCCCTCTGCTGCTCTATGCTGAGGGAGGGCGGGCCGTTTTTACGGTATTCCTTGCAGGAGGAGTCATCTCAATGATTACCTTCAAGCTTTTCAACAAGGGATGGAGGCAGTTCCTGAACGCAATCATTACCTTTGCGGTGATGTTCCTGGTATTCCTCGGCCTGCGTCTTACCGATCTTGCAGGAGGCAATATCATACGCACTGCATTTATGCTCTTCCTCTCGGCCATTCTGTGCGTCGCCGGATACCCTCTCTCATACCTTTTCGAGAAGATATTCAATCTTGTGTCGGTATACCGCCTGAGCGAACTGTGCGACACGTCCAACGCCCTGCTCCACGAACTTGAGCAGAAGGCCCCAGGTACCTTCCAGCATTCCCTCCAGGTGATGAACATGGCAGATGCCGTCGCCGGTGCAGTGGGAGCAAACGTGCAGCTTGTACGGGCCGGCGCCCTCTATCACGACATTGGAAAGATGAACAATCCGATGTGTTTCGTGGAAAACGAGTCGATGCTGCTTGCGGACGGAGTGCGCCGTTACCATGATGGACTGACTCCACAGCAGAGCGCCCAGGATATCATCAAACATATTCTCGACGGCGACGAACTTGCGCAGAAGCACCGTCTGCCTTCGGTTATCAGGGACTTCATCCTCTCGCATCACGGAACCACCGTGGTCAGTTACTTCTACGACCGCTTCCTCAAGGAAGGCGGTTCCCCGGAAGAGATAGGCCTTTTCCGCTATCCGGGCAGGAAGCCTGTAACACGCGAGCAGACCATCCTTATGCTCTGCGACAGCATAGAGGCGGCCTCCCGTTCGCTCAAGGATTATTCTCCCGAGGCATTCGATGCTTTCG
>CAMNAD010000157.1 GCA_946530505.1 uncultured Bacteroidales bacterium | reverse complement strand
CATACACTCCCCCAATGAGAGCTATCTCTTGAGCCAGTTCTTTGCGGGAATGGAATCAATTGCGAAATTTTACGAGTATTACAAGTAATGAGAGCGGCAATTTACGGCGCCGGGTCACTGGGAACGATCCTGGGCGCATTCATCACCCGCAAGGGAGGAGAGATAGATCTCGTCAACCGCAACGTGGCGCATGTGAAAGCGCTTCGGGAGAACGGCGCAAGGGTCTGCGGCACCATGGAATTCACGCAGAAGGTAAACGCGATAATCCCCGATGCGATGACCGGCAAGTACGACATCATCTTCCTGATGACCAAGCAGCAGCATAATGCAGAGGTGGTCGCATTCCTTAAAGACTTCCTTGCCGACGAAGGAGTCATAGTCACTCTCCAGAACGGCATTCCGGAGTTGCAGATAGGCGAAATCGTTGGTCCGGAAAGGGTCCTGGGCTGCACCGTGGCGTGGGGCGCTACCATGCTGGAGCCGGGCGTCTGCGAACTTACCAGCGAGCCCGACAGCCTGACCTTCTCGCTCGGCAGCCTGGAAAAGGTTCCCAATAAACACCTGCCCGAAGTCAAGGCCCTGCTGGAGATGATGGGCCCCGTAGAAGTGGATTCGAACTTCATAGGCACGCGCTGGAGCAAGCTCTTGATCAATGCCGCGTTTTCGGGCATGAGTACGGTGCTGGGATGCACCTTCGGAGAAGCGGCCGGCGACAGGCGTTCCCGCAAATATGTGCAAGCCTGCATCAAGGAATGTATCGACGTTTGCGCAGCATCCGGAATCAGGATAGAGCCCGTACAAGGCAAGGACATCGTAAAACTTCTGGATTACAATGGCCCTGTCAAAAAACAGATTGCCTTCTTGATAATCCCCATTGCAATCCGCAAGCACGCCAAACTCAAGGCCAGCATGCTCCAGGACATAGAGAAGGGGAAAAAGACCGAAGTTGACGCCATCAACGGAGTCGTATGCGCATTCGGCCGCAAGGTAGGATGCCCGACGCCGGTCAACGACAAAGTGGTTGAAATCATTCACCGCATAGAGAACGGAGAATTGCAAGCATCTTTCAATAACCTGAAACTATTTTAACCCCAAACAATTATGAGATTCCATCGGATTCTGCCGACCATCCTGGCCTGCTGCCTGTCCGCCATCGGCGCAAGTGCGCAGGAGGAGTTCCGTCCGATAGCGCAGAAAGAAGCGCAGATCGTGACCGGGAAAGCCCGTTTCACCATTCTCACTCCGCGACTTATCCGTCTGGAATGGGCGGAAGACGGAGTCTTCGAAGACCGGGCGAGCCTCGGCATAGTCAACCGCGACCTGCCGGTCCCCGCTTTCAAGGTACGCAGGAGCGCAAAACGAACCGTAATCACAACGGACGCAGTGACTCTGACCTATACCGGAACTGGCAGATTCGACGAGAACAACCTGAAAGTAGAGTTCAGGATGGCGGCTGGGAAAAAGACATGGCACCCCGGCATGGACGACTCCGGAAACCTGCTCGGAACGGCCAGGACGCTTGACGGTTTCGATTATATACGTCCGAAGGAATATGGACAGTATACTAACGATCCGTTCGACAAGGGGGTCGCTTCCAGAGATGGATGGGCCCTAATCGACGAGAGCAGCCGGCATCTGTACGAAAGGACATCCTCCGACTGGAAATACTGGGTGGCGGAACGTCCCGACGGAGACAGGATAGACTGGTATCTTTTCACTTACGGGCACGATTACATCGCCGCCGTTAGCGACTTCACAAAGATTGCCGGAAAGATTCCTCTTCCGCCCAAATACGCCCTGGGCTACTGGTGGTGCCGTTATTGGCTTTATTCCGATTATGAACTGGTAGATCTCGCGAAGCATTTCCGCGACTTCGGCATACCGGCCGATGTCATGATAATCGACATGGACTGGCATGAGACGTGGAAGATGGGAGGGCGTCCGAAGAGCGAGAACAGGGACCCGTCAGGACACAGCAAGGGATGGACGGGATATACCTGGAAGAAAGAACTCTTCCCCAACCCGGCTCATCTGCTTGAAGACCTGCATCTTTACGGATTCAAGACCTCCCTCAACCTGCATCCCGCATCCGGCATACAGAACTTCGAAGAGCCCTACAGACGTTTTGTAAGGGATTATCTTTCAAGGACTGACGACCACGACATAGTAGAGCCATACTCCCCTTTCCGCATCGACCAGGAAGCCTGGGCGGACGCATATTTCAACTCCGTACTGCATCCCATGGAACGAATGGGCGTGGATTTCTGGTGGCTGGACTGGCAGCAATTCCGCACCAGCAAATACATAAAAGGCCTCAGCAACACATTCTGGCTCAACTACACATTCTGGAACGACATTGCACGTCGCAGCGCATCCCTCGGCAAGGACGCCCCAAGGCCCATTATATATCACCGCTGGGGCGGCATAGGCAGCCACCGTTACCAGCTCGGGTTCTCCGGGGACACTTACGCCACCTGGAGGGTTCTCAGCTACCTTCCCTATTTCACTTCGACCGCAGCCAATGTAGGCTATGGCTACTGGGGGCACGACATAGGCGGCCACATGCAGCCGGAAGGAGTGCATGAAACCGACCCGGAACTATACACGCGCTGGCTGCAGAACGGAGTGTTCATGCCCATTTTCAAGACTCACTCCACCAAGGATATGAGCATGGAGAAGCGATTCTGGGTCTTCCCGGACCACTTCGACCCCATGCGCGAGGCCATCCGGCTGCGCTACACGCTCTCTCCTTATATCTACAATGCCGCCCGCCAGGCATACGACACCGGGATTTCCATTTGCCGCCCGCTCTACTATTATTATCCGGAAGACGAGAGGGCATACAGCTGCAGGGAGGAGTATTTCTTCGGGGATGACATCATCGCCACTGTCCTTTGCGAGGCGGCCGACAAGACTACCGGCCTGACAGCCCGGAAACTCTGGTTCCCGGAAGGGAATGACTGGTACGACGTTTCCACTGGCAAGATGTACGCAGGAGGCCTGGAAACCACCGCACACTATACAATAGACGAGAATCCCTGGTACGTGCGCGCGGGAGCCATCATTCCCATGGCTTCGCCAAAGATAGCATCCCTCCAGGAATCGAGCAACGAAAACTGGTATCTGCTCGTGCCGGGCGAAGGGTCTTCGAAGGCCACGCTCTATGAAGATGACGGCAAAAGCCAGGCTTACACCTCCGATTTTGCCACCACGGAGGTCAGCCGCGAATATGCGGACGGGCGTCTGCTGGTGAAAGTGAATCCACGCCAGGGCGACTTCAAAGGCATCTCCCCCACACGCAGGATACGCATTGTGCTGGACGGAGCTTCCGCACCGTCCCATGTCAGGGTCAACGGCAAGGAACTTCCCTATGAAAGACACGCCGACTTCAAGGCCGCATCCGGGAAATACGCCTGCTGGGGATATGACGGTGAGGAACTCAGGGTCGTCATCTATCTCTCGGAAGCTCCTGCACTCACGGCTTTCAGCATCGAATGCGACAGCCGCTTCGCCTTTACCGGCGGGCAGAAGGGCCTT
>CAMNAD010000156.1 GCA_946530505.1 uncultured Bacteroidales bacterium | reverse complement strand
ATTCAGGAGGATGTCCACGCTGCCATAAGCCTTGAGGATGTCTGCAAGATTCTGTTCGAGAACCGCTGCGTCGAGCACGTTGGTGGGGAGGAACATCGCCTCTCCGCCGTCAGCCTTGATTTCCGCGACGAGCTGATTGCCTTTTTCGGCAACGCGCTCAAGGTCGAGGAGTACGACTTTGCAACCCTGGGCTGCGAAATACTTTACGATGGTGGCTCCAAGCACACCGCAGGCGCCGGTCATTACGACCACGCGACCCTTGATATCAAATAGATTTGCCATATTTTTATTGGATTTCTTTTCTGGTAGGTATGGAGTTCTGGGCACCGGGACGGGTTACGGTAATCGCAGACGCCTTCGTGGCGAATTTCGCCGCTTCCTGCAGTGACAGCCCCTCCGAGAGGGCCACGCAGAGCGCTCCGCAGAATGTGTCGCCGGCTGCTGTGGCATCGACGGCGTTCACCTTGAGGGAAGGAATCATGTCGGCTTTTCCGTCCTTGAAAACAAGGGATCCCTTGCTGCCGAGGGTGACGACAAAGTCTTGGACGCCGTAGCCCTTGAGCACTTCCACCGCCTTTTCGAGAGAAGCCTCGTCGGTCACGTCGCATCCGCTCATGATAGATGCTTCTGAACGGTTGGGAGTCATGAGGGAAATGTATTTGAAAATCTCCTTCGGCAGTTCGCAGGCGGGTGCGGGGTTCAGAATAACATATACTCCGGCTTCGTGCGCTATCTTGGCAGCGCGCAGGACGGATTCCACGGGAATCTCAAGCTGCAGGATGAGGAATCCTGCGCTGCGAATAACATCGGCCACGCTATCGATGTCGGCAGGAGTGATATCGCCGTTGGCTCCGCTTGCCACCGAGATGCAGTTCTCGCCGCTGTCATCAACAAGGATGAGCGCTGTTCCCGATGCCTCTTTCGAGCGCATGACGTGGGAAATGTCAATACCCTCTTTTCTATATCCTTCAAGAGCGTTGTCACCGAAAATGTCGTTTCCGACTTTGCAGATGAACTCCACGTCTCCGCCGAGGCGTTTCGCCGCCACTGCCTGGTTGGCACCTTTGCCGCCGGGCCCCATGTAAAAAACGCCACCGGTAACGGTTTCTCCAGGTATGGGAAGTTTCTTTCCCTTGATAGTCATGTCGGTGTTGCTGCTGCCGATGACGAGAATCTTGTTATTCATGTTTTCGTGCTTGTTGGTTTCTACTACAAATATATCAAATCTGCACGAATCTTGTATTATGCACAATGGCATTATTTAGTTATATTTGTATTATGAAACAGTCAAGAATAATAGAGGCATGCGTCATTGCTGCCGCAGTGGTTATCTTCGGCCTTCTTCTCAAGGCCGGACTCGACAACTTTACCAACAGAGACAGGAGAGTTACAGTAAAAGGTCTGTCCGAAATCGAGGTCCCTGCCGACCAGGTCACCTGGTCCATCACGACCGTGGAAACCGGCAACGACCTTCAGCAGGTCTACGCCAATTCGTCTGCCAAAATCGGCAAGATAAGCAAGTTCCTTACCGATAACGGCATAGCCGCCGGCGACATCTCCGTGGGCACTCCTCTGGTTACCGATAACGAGGCCGACCGCTGGAGTGCGGACCGCATTCCCTTCCGCTTCAAGATCAAGACAGTCCTTTCGGTCAATTCCAACGAAGTGGACAAGGTCCGCGGACTCATCTCCCGTCAGGGTGAACTCCTGCAGCAGGGCATAGCGATTATCAACAACGAGTATTCCGAGCCGGTATCCTATTCATATGTTTCTTTCCAGGAGATGAAGCCCAGGATGATGGAAGAAGCCATCGCCAATGCGCAGGCCACCGCGAAGCAGTTCGCCCAGAACTCCGGCAGCAGGCTCGGAAAGATCCTTTCCGCCGACCAGGGCCAGTTCAGCATCAACAGCAAGGATGAGAACAATCCCCAGATCAAGAAACTCCGCGTGGTGACCACCATTACCTATCAACTTAAGAACTAAAAGATTATGCGCACTCTTTTCCTCACAAACACCCTCACTCGCAACAAGGAAGTCTTCAAGCCCGTCAATCCCGGGCATGTGGGGATGTACGTCTGCGGCCCTACCGTTTACGGCGACGCCCATCTTGGGCATGCCCGTCCGGGAGTGACCTACGACGTGCTTTTCAAACTCCTGCGTCACCTTGGGTATAAGGTGCGTTATGTACGTAACATAACCGACGTAGGGCATCTTGAACACGATGCCGACGAGGGAGAGGACAAGATTGCAAAGAAGGCTCGTCTCGAGCAACTTGAGCCTATGGAGGTAGTGCAGTCGTATACCCTGCGCTATCATGAGGCGATGCGCCAACTCAATGTCGCGCCTCCCTCCATCGAACCCCGCGCTTCCGGGCATATCGTAGAGCAGATAGAAGCCATAAAGAAGATTCTGGATGCCGGGTATGCCTACATCAGCAACGGCAGCGTCTACTTCGACGTCGCGAAATACAATCAGGACCATCACTACGGCATCCTCTCCGGACGCAATCTGGACGATACTCTCGAAGGCACCCGCAGCCTGGACGGGCAGAGCGACAAGCATGCGCCGTTCGATTTTGCTCTCTGGAAGAAGGCGGAACCGGAGCATATTATGCACTGGCCGTCTCCATGGAGCGAAGGTTTCCCGGGCTGGCATCTGGAATGCTCCGTGATGGGAGAGAAGTATCTCGGGGAAGAATTCGACATACATGGCGGCGGAATGGACCTGATGTTCCCCCACCACGAGTGTGAAATCGCACAGAATGTCGCTTCCCGCGGCACTCAGGGCGTGCATTACTGGGTGCACAACAATATGATCACCATCAACGGTCAGAAGATGGGAAAGAGTCTGGGGAACTTCATTACCTTGCCTCAGCTTTTCGCAGGCGATCATCCCAAACTGGATCGCGCATACAGCCCTATGACCATCCGCTTCTTCATCCTTCAGGCCCACTATCGCGGCACTCTGGACTTCAGCAACGAAGCCCTGCAGGCCTCCGAGAAGGCTTACAGGAAGGTGATGCAGGCGGCCAAGGACCTTTATGCCATAGCTGGAACACACGCTCCGGCCCTTCCTTATGGCGAGCTTTCCGATGCTGTCGCCCCCGACAATTGCCCTGCGGAATCCACCGATGTCAAGTCTATCTTCGAAGGTGTGTATGATGCTCTTTGCGATGATTTGAACACCCCTGTGGCACTAAGCCACATTTTCGAGGCCGTACGTATCATCAACAGCGCAAAGGCCGGCACTCTCAAACTCGGCAAGGGTGATATCACTACTCTTGTACAGATATTCGACGACATCGTATTCGGAGTTCTGGGCCTCCGCGACGAGGAGGCTGCAGAAGCAGGCACCGGCAAGATTGTCAGCGGACTTATGGATATGGTGCTTGCCGAGCGTGCGAAGGCCAAGGCAAACAAGGACTGGGCTACTTCCGATGCCATCCGCGATGCACTGAAAGCTTTGGGCATTACAGTAAAAGATACCAAGGACGGAGCGGAATGGACGCTGGAATGAAGTTCGTCAGTTGGAATGTGAACGGCTTGCGGGCTGTGGCCGGCAAGGGCTTCGCTGATATCTT
>CAMNAD010000155.1 GCA_946530505.1 uncultured Bacteroidales bacterium | reverse complement strand
GTGCCCCTCACCTTCGCCGCCGCCGTTGTGATGCTGCCGGCATTCGCTATCATTTCCCTGATACTCAGGCACATCAAGGACAGGGCCTTCGACAATTCAATACGCTATGTCGCCTGCTATCTCATCAACCCGCTTATCATTCTGATTCTCAGCCTGATACTCATGGCAACCGGAATACTGCCTTGGTGGGGAGTAATAGGCATCGGCATACTTTCTCTTATCGCACCTTCTTTATATTACGGAAAATGAAAATAGGAATAGATATAGGTGGCACCACCATCGGTGCCGGACTTGCAGATGGAGGAAAACTTATCCGTCGTACCGACGGGCCCTCTTTCCCTGCGGGAGCAAACCTGCAGGACACTCTGACACAATTATACGGGAGAATATCTGAACTGATTACACCCGAAGTCAGTGGAATTGGCGTCGGCGTGCCATCGGTGGTGGATCCGGAAAAAGGGATAGTATATGATACCCAGAACATCCCGTCCTGGAAAGAAGTCCACCTTAAGGAATGGCTGGAAGACAAATTCGGACTGCCGACGGTTGTTGACAACGATGCAAACTGCTATGCTATGGGATCTGCAGCCAGGCTCTCTCTCGATAAAGGCATTCTTGCCTGCATCACACTTGGAACAGGGGTCGGTTGTGGCATCGTTTCAGACTCTTCCCTTTTCCGCGGCAGATGCTGCGGTGCCGGAGAACTGTGCTGTCTGCCCTATATGGACGGAGTCATAGAGGATTACACGAGCAGCAAGTTCTTTTCCGCCATGGGAACGACTGCGAAGGATTTGTCGGAGCTTGCCTCGGAAGGAGATACCGAGGCGATTGAGGCTTTCGGCAGATTCGGAAAACATCTCGCATGGTTGACCTGCGCGGTGCTCTATTCCTACGATCCACATGTAATTGTCTTCGGAGGAGGAATAGCAAAGGCCTTCCCTTTTTTTGAGAAGGCCTTGAGAGATGAAATTGAACTCAGCTTTGCCTACCCTAAGAATCTGGCAGAACTGAAAATCTGCGCCATTACTGACGCCGATACGGCACTTCTGGGTGCTGCCAGCTTATAATCCTACCGTGCAACTCACAGTGGATTCATCGCCTAGGAGAATCTGCTTGGAGGCTCTCGGAGGCAGGGAGAAAAAGTTGTCGGAATACCAAGTGTTGCCACTGAGAACAATCTGGAAAGCAAGCGAGTCACTGTTGTTGGTAACGGTCACGGTTTTTCCTTCCTGACTAAGTGAAATGCAGGCTTTCGGCAACTGAGTAATAAAACTCATGTCGGCGTAAGATGAAATCGGAGTCCGGTACCAGTTGGAACGGCCCCAATCGTGCATATTTCCCCTGGACGGGATGGCATAGAAATTATCCGCGCCATCCTTGATGCCCGTGAATACGAATATGTCCAAGCCTTTCCAAGGCTCGAGAGACATCAACTCCACAGTACCAAACGAAGGAATGTTCTTGAAATGCAATTTCCGGCTCGCAATCTTCACGGATTCAGCATTGTAAATATCTACCGTAGCGTCCAGACCGCTGTCTTCCAGCGTGCCATTAACAGCATACAATTTATGGTCTGAATAGTTATAGATGATCTGTAAGGGCTCGCAGCCTTTCTTGACGCCATAATAGGCTGCCGTGGGCGTTCCGTAATAATCATACAACTGCCAATAAATAGAAGGCCAAGCAGAATTCAGCATCCACTGGATCAATCCTGTAGTCTGACTGCGGTTTACCCTGAATGCTTCAAACATAGCACGTGTACCCTCATAATCCACGGCATGTGCCCGGCTCACAAACTCCTCAAGAGATCCGGGCTCCCCGTACTGTTCTTTCACGACTTCACGGATTACCCTGATGGAATGCATATCTTCGGCTGCTACGGTGCAATGATAGTCCCAGTCCGGACCGGTTGGCCACAGATCAGTCTCCCCTATCATCTTGCGAAGCGATTGGATTTGAGGCATATTGGCCCCGATCGATGTTTCGGTATTGAATCCGTAAGCACTTCCGATTTTGTGATCGGCATACCAGTATTCCGGTCCAACATACTCATAAGGGCCCACCATCTTGTTGCCGGATGGCCCGGCAAGGCTGGCAAGGCCGGATGCAGCGCACACATAGGGGCGATCGTCAAGTTCTGAATAGATTCTCAGGTACTCTTTTTCAAGTTCAGGATTGGGGATGCGGTCGCTGCCGGTAAGCCAGACAAACACGGACGGATGATTGCGAAGCCACTTGACCTGACTCTCAAAATACTTGACTGCAAGGGCATTACGTTCGGGATCATTGATGCAACCATAAAGAGGATGGTGCGGGATGCCACAGTAGGATTCCCATTCCCAGAAACAACTCCATCCCACCATGGCGAGCAAACCATAGCGGTCGCACAGGTCATAAATATATGAATCCTTTCCCCAGATGTTTTCGAAACGGATGCAGTTCAGATTCATGTCAGCAACCATTTTCACCTGCTTCTCCAGACTTTCATGAGTGTCGCGCAGGAAAATGTCATCAGTCCACCCGGCACCAAGCACGAGCAGTTTCCGTCCGTTCAGCCAATATGCCCTGTGTCCATTCTCATCCAGGCCGCTTTCAATCTTGCGAATTCCAAAAGTCTTGCTGCATGAATCGGACAGACGGCCGTCTGCCATAAGCTTCACGTTAATGGAATAAAGCTCTGGCGTGCCAAGATCCCGGCTCCACCAGAGACGAGGATTGTCAATATGGAATTCTTCCGGGGTACAACGGAGTTGCTTCGTCTCCTTTGCATTCAGGCTCACGGGAATATAGACGGTACGGCCTTCGAGTTCAGCCTCGAACATGCCACTTACCGGCTTGTCGGAATGGTTGCGAAGCGTGGCGCAGATTTCGATATCCGCGGCTTCGATGCTCTCAAGTATTGGATGGACATATACGTCGCTTACTGAAATCTTATCGCAGCATTCCAGATAGACATCCCGCACTATTCCCATGCTCGCATCTGGAGGAGCGGGGTTCCAATCTACAAAACCGATGTTGAGATCCCCGGGTCTGGCCTTTTCCAGTCTGATTTCCAGAGTATTGTTCCTTCTGATCAGTCGGCTCACTTCGTACCGTCTTGTAACAAAGACGCCCGAGCAGGTATCAGATGAGGCAAGGACGGTTCCGTTCAAAACAATGTCAGCATAATAATTGAGACCTTCAAAGCGAAGAGCATAATTCAGCCCGCGCCTAGCCTTGAATCTGGTCTTGTAAACCCATGCTCCGGAAAACAAAGACGTATCTATCCTTGAATAATTGTCTCCTTCGAGAATGTTGGCCGGAAGAATTCCACAGTCGTACAATGCCCCAGCTACAGTAGATGGCACTTTTGCTGCATATGTATTGCCTGTATTCTCCGAAGTCAGCGTCCAACCTTCCTGAAGGGCGATATGCTCCCCTGGAGAAATACCAGAAGTGCAAGAACAGATAAATAACAGTATTGGAATTAGAACGATTATTTGTTTCATGCCACAAATATACAAAAAAACCGGCCTACCGGCCGGTCTTGTCTGGATGAAAGGACTTGAACCTTCGACCTCCTGGTCCCTAACCAGGTGCGCTA
>CAMNAD010000154.1 GCA_946530505.1 uncultured Bacteroidales bacterium | reverse complement strand
GTCGCAGCGCAGATCATTCCGCCACTCTGCCTTGAAAGCTTCGCCATCCGGGCTCAGCTGCATACGCTCCGTCCATTTGAGAACCGGTGACAGCACCCACCCGCCCGACCTGAACTCCGGAGCTGCACTTACAACAGACTTGAACTGCTCGTAATTGTTCTTCCTCTCCGCCATGCGACCCGGGTGAACGGCCAGGTCCGCCGTCGCACTGAACCATCGGATCTGAACCCCGGCAGCAAGCCCCGTCTCGTCGGCCACCTTGCTTGCAGACCTCGCTGCTCCGGCATAAGCGGCAGCATATCCTGCAGTATAGCAGCGTACCAGCAGAGCTGCAGAAATCTTGTACGCCGGTTCCCATCTTGCACCCGCCAGAAAAGCGGGTTTCCCAGCGTATGCGACTTCTCCGAACAGGTTGAGATGTCCGAAAGCCTTCTTCCAGTCCAGAGACATTCCGGGACAATCACGGCCGACCACGGCATTCACCCCTGCATTCCCGCTCCTCCCAAGCCAGGACACCGAGCATAACAGCCTTCCGTCCGCATTCAAAGCACTTGCTGCATTCCAGGACCGCCCTTCGTATCCCGCCGCCAAACCACGGCCGGAAGGAGAAAAAGAGCCTGTCCCGGATATACCGGATGCATTACGGCAGAAGGCCGAAACGGTGGAAAAGCCGCTCAGGGAGAATCCGCTCCACGAAAGCAGCCCCTGTCCGAACCGGGCGTTGAAATCGCCCAGGACCAGCTTCCAGGGCCTCTTCCCGTAGAGGCTCACACTCCCTGTAGCTTTGTCCTTGGCGGACAGATACAATTCCATGCTTTCCCCGTATTGCAGATGATACTTCCCGCTAAAGGCCCGGCTTCCGTCGCGAAGCACATCGCGCAGCATAAGTTCCTGCCGTATATGCTCTCTGTGTCTCGTCCCGGCCGGTGAATGACTCTCGAAAGATATGAAGAAGCGCAGGGCACCGGCCAGTTCCTGGGTGAAACCGGGCACGGTGCCGAGTTCCACCGCCGAGAGGATGTCTCCGGTGCGGGCGATATAGTCCTGAAGACTGGCAAGCTGGTATTCGCTGAACAAGCCGCAGGAGCGCAATCTTCCGACAGGTGCCATATTAATGCAGACAGGGTGTTCAGCAAGCATTTCGAAACGTTCCAGCTCGCTCTCCCCCAGTTCTTCCATGCTTCCCGCCCCGGAAAGCAGCAGGATAGCCTCCACAAGTGAAATCAACAGTCTCATGGCCGCAAGATAGGAAGCCGGAAAGACAATGTCAATCAAAAATAATGCATTGTAAAAACTTTTTTTAAGTTTGCGTATCGGAAATATTTGTAACTTTATGCACTCATTCATCAAAAATGGATAAAGTTTACATTCACGACAAGGTTTTCGTACCTTTCATGCCCTACGGGCAAATCTCTCAACTCATTGACGGAGTGGCAGATAAACTTAACAAAGACTTCTGTACCACTGGTCACTCCTACACCGAAGCCGGCCAAACCGACATCCCAGTACTTCTCTGCGTCCTTCACGGATCCATTATGTTCACCGGAGAATTGATGCAACGCCTGAACTTCCCCGTAGAACTCGCATCGATGAAGCTTTCATCCTATGTAGGCACATCTTCTACAGGAGTCATCCGCGAGACCATGCCTCTAACCACCGACATCAAAGGCAGGACGGTCATTGTCTGCGAGGATATTGTCGACACCGGCAACACTATCGTGGAGCTCAAGCAGAAACTGCTCGACAAGGGGGCAAAGAATGTACGCATCTGCACCATGCTCCTGAAACCCGAGGTTTTCAAGGACCGCTGCAAACTCGACTATGTAGGAGCTGAGATTCCCAACCGTTTCATAGTAGGTTTCGGCCTCGATTACGACGAACTTGGACGCAACCTCAAGGATATTTACGTATTAGAATAAAAATATATGAAGTACTTCATCATGTTCGGCCCTCCCGGGGCCGGAAAAGGGACTCACGCGGCCCCAATGGTAAAGAGATATAATCTCAAGCACATTTCCACCGGCGAATTGCTCCGCAGCGAGATTGCCGCCGGCACCGAACTCGGCAAACAGGCACAGGCCCTTATAGAGAAGGGAGACTTCGTTCCCGATATAGTGGTCGAAGGAATGATAACCAACTGCTTCGCAGCCAACCCCCACGTTTCAGGATTCCTCCTCGACGGATTTCCCCGCACCATACAGCAGGCCATCGACCTCGACGAGATGCTGGAATCGCGCGACGAGTATGTCACAGCTGTCATCTCCCTCATGATTCCCGACGAGGAAATCAAGGCCCGCATCAAGGGACGCGCCCTCATCGAAGGCCGTGCGGACGATGCCAACGACGAAACCATCGCCAACCGCATCCGTACATATCACGATAAGACCGAACCTCTCATCCGGATTTACAAGGAAAAGGGCATTTATCACGAGATAAACGGCCTCGGCACCATCGAAGAGGTGCAGAAGCGTGTTTTCGACCTGATGGATACTCTATAGTATCAGAGTTCGGGAATCGTCTTTTCCATCCTTATTCCGCGGGAACCTTTCACCAAAATGGTTTTTCCGCGGAATTTTTCTGTATTGCTGCGGATGTATTCCGCGAGAGCGTCGGAGTCGGGGAAGCAGCCTAGAATCAGAGGGTTGTCTACAAGAGCTTTTCCGAACTCCTCCCCAACCAGATATGCAGGGATGCCGGCAGCTGTCAGCTTGCGCACAATGCCTTTATGCTCTTCGACCGAAGACTCGCCGAGTTCGCGCATGTCGCCCAGAAGGGCAAGCTTCGACGGAGCCTGCATCGCAGCGAGGTTGTCAAGCGCAAGGCCCATTGAACTGGGATTGGCATTATACGCATCCACGATCAGGGTATTGCGCTCTGTCTTTACCAGCTGCGAACGGCTGTTCGACGGTTCGTAAGCCTCCAGGGCACTGATGGCATCTGCCCTGGGCACACCGAAGTACTGTGAGATGGAGAATGCCGCAAGCACATTGTCGGCATTGTATGCAC
Source organism: uncultured Bacteroidales bacterium (assembly GCA_946530505.1). Taxonomy (GTDB): domain Bacteria; phylum Bacteroidota; class Bacteroidia; order Bacteroidales; family UBA932; genus Cryptobacteroides. Next base: position 653 of record CAMNAD010000154.1, on the reverse strand, counting down.
CCACCAGACGGGTATGGATCTCATCCTTTCCTATCCTCAAGGAGAGGTAAGGATTCTCGGCGCTGGTGGGAAGAACCTCTGCATCCATCGACTCCATACTGAACTCCCACTGATGGCAGGCCTGGGCACGGGCGGCTGCAGCAAGGTCGGGATGGCCGGTGTTCACGAAGATAACCGATCCCTTATGGCTGCCCAGCCATTTGTAAAGTTCCGTTTTGGCGGCCAGCACTCCTTCGTATGATCCGAAGCCCAGAAGATGAGCCTTGCCCACATTGGTTATATAGCCGTAATCCGGCTGGCTAACCTTCACTAGTTTGGCGATGTCGTCCGGATGGTTCGCTCCCATCTCCACCACGGCCATTTCAGTGTCGGGAGCGATGGAAAGCAGTGTGAGCGGGACACCAATATCGTTGTTGAGATTGCCCTTGGTGGCAGCCACTTTGAACTTGGCTCTGAGTGCGGCCGTAATCAATTCCTTGGTGGTGGTTTTCCCGTTTGTGCCGGTCAGCCCGATCACCGGAAGCCCGAGGGCCTTGCGGTGATGCACCGCCAGCGCCTGCAGCGTCGTGAAAGGATCATCAACCGGAATGATTCTGCCAGCCTCCCCGGGCATCATTCCGGCGGCAGCTGCCCAGTCGCTGTTGACGACAGCA
>CAMNAD010000153.1 GCA_946530505.1 uncultured Bacteroidales bacterium | reverse complement strand
ATATCCTGGACGACCAGGCACTCAAAGACAAGGCTCAGAAATGGGTGGAATGGGCACTCGCCAGCCAAAAGGAAGACGGTTTCTTCGGGCCGGACAAAGGCTACTCATACATCGAGGGGCTACAGCGCGGACTGCCACTGGACTGGTGGCCCCGCATCGTGATGCTCAAAGTCCTCAGGCAATACTACGAGGCCACCGGCGACGAACGTGTGATGGAGTTTTTCGACCGGTATTTCAGATATCAGCTGGCCACCCTTCCCGAAACGCCACTCGACAAATGGACGTTCTGGGCACGCTACCGGGCAGGAGACAATCTGGATGTGGTCCTGTGGTATTATACGCTCACCCACAAGCAGTATCTGCTCGAATTGGCTGACCTGATTCATTCCCAGAGTTTTGATTTTACGGGAGAATTCCTGAATGGCGAACTTCTCTCTACCCCGGGAAGCATTCACTGCGTAAATCTCGCTCAGGGGCTTAAGGAGCCCGTCATATATTGGCAGTACGCAAAGGACGACAAATATCTTGACGCAGTGAAAAAAGGCCTTGCAGACCTTCGCAAATATAACGGATTCGCCAACGGCATGTTTGGAGGCGACGAAGCCCTGCACGGAAATGATCCACGTCAGGGATCCGAGCTATGCAGCGCCGTGGAACTCATGTTCAGTTACGAACGCATGCTTGCCATTACCGGTAACACCCACTATGCCGACGAACTCGAGCGTGTTGCCTTCAACGCACTGCCTGCCCAGACCAGCGACGACTTCCGCTATCACCAGTATTTCCAGAAACCGAACCAGGCCCAGGTCACCCTCGGGCTGCACAATTTCGATGTAGGGCAGAAAGGCACCGGACAGGTGTTCGGATTCCTGACCGCTTACCCCTGCTGCCTCAGCAACCATCATCAGGGTTGGCCAAAATTCACGAGAAATCTCTGGTATTCCACCCGCGACGGAGGGCTTGCCGCCTTGGTTTACTCTCCCTGCCGGGTGAGGACCAGCATTGCTGACGCTTCTGTAAGCATAGATGAAAGGACATTTTACCCCTTCGACGGCACAATAGAATTCATCGTTTCGACCGACAAGCCTGTCCGCTTCCCTCTTGAACTACGCATCCCCACGTGGGCGGCAGATAGCTCTTTAAGCATAAATGGAGAGGCGATTCAAGCAGAAGGGCCTATTGTAAGGCTGGCGCGTGAATGGCACGACGGCGACATTGTGCGACTTCAGCTCGGCATGACAGTCAGCGTTTCGCGATGGCATCAGAATTCAGTTGCAGTTGAACGCGGGCCCCTCGTATATGCCCTCGGTATCGGTGAACACTGGAAGTGGCACAGCTTCGAGGGCGATATGAAGAAAGAGTTCGGCGACGGCTGCTACGAGGTTCTTGCCACCACCCCGTGGAATTACGGTCTTGTTAAAAAACAGCTGATCGATCATCCCGAAGAAGTTCAGTTCAGCTGCGACTCATCAAAACTTGCCGGGCCATGGTACTGGAGTCTTGATTCCGCCCCGATTTCACTGAAACTCAAGGCTGCCCGCATTTCCGACTGGAGCCTCTACAACGGCGACTGCGGTCCCCTGCCCTGGTCGCTCGGTGCCGGGAAAGACGTAAATGACCTCACCAGCCACGACGATACAGCCGCAGAAGACATCTTACTGGTCCCCTACGGCTGCACCACCTTGCGCATCAGCGAATTTCCGCTGATTACTACCTTGTAACACTATCTGGCAAAGAATCCCACTGTAGACTTGACGTTGCGGTTGTTGCCCGTCAGTTCTCCCTGTCCTTTCACATACATCTGAGTGGAGCCACCTCCGTCCAGATTCATTGCGTATGTGCATCCCAGGCCCTTCATGATACGGGCCATCTGTGTCACGGTCACATTGGACTTCACTACTACAAGATAAACTTTCCCTTCTGAATCATAGCCGATGGCAGTTCTGTGTCTCGATGAGCCATAGATATTGCCGGAAGATGTTTCCCAAAGTTCATAATTGGTGTAGTATATGCCCGTGGCGATACGGTCTTCCGAGACGCATACCTTGCCATCGTAAAGCAGCATGGGGCCTGTGCTCAAAGCCCATGCAGGGCTCCAGCTGCGGGCAGGGCCGGGGCCGGAGGATCCGGAGACCTGCGGATATGCAAGGCTTCCGGCCGTGCCGGCTGGAATCGGTCGGTCGAAGAAATAGGGAGTACCGCTTATCAATGAACACCAGTATGCCCCGGGTGTTCCGTCGGACGATACTCCTAAGATGGCTCGGGTAACAGGCTGCCACATGGTAGTATAGCTGTTGCTGTAGCCACGGCATGCAGAGATACCGTCATCCGAAGAATTGTTGTAGCGCAACGCGCCGTTAACGTATGCAAGGCCGATATTGCCTTGCGCTCCGAAAATCTGCCCGTTAATCAGGACGAGAGCGCCGCTGGTGCTTTGCTGCGAGGACATTGATATTGCAGACGTAGTGCCGAGACTTGCATTGTTCACACCAAGACGCACTGCGCTCGACGAAGAGCAATCTGCAACAGCATAGAAACCGTTGTAGCTGCCTGCAGCGGTAAAGGAATACAACGATACACCGCTGCCGGGAGAAGTGCGAACCGTCTTGCTGATCGAAAAACCGGATGGCTGGCTGTCGAGAGTGAGCCTGGAGACCGGGCTGTATACATAGTTTCCGGCAGCGGAATCAAAGCAATATGCCCGCACATAACAAACTTCGCCGACACGAAGTATGGAATTGGGCACACACTGCCTCATGCTCACCGTCCCGGTGGATGCAGGCACCGGCCCGGGGAGTTTCCCTTCGGCACCTACCGCTCCGCATGTAGGAGTGGCATTGGAATAACTGAACACGAGTCCGTGTTCCGCTCCCGTGGATGAAAGCCCGGTAATGGTGTAATTGACAATGAAACTGTAGTAGTTTTCCGCCGTGCTTGTGATGGCCACAGTCATGTCGCTTGCCACTGCGTTTATGGTAACATCCTCCTGCCAAACTATGGGAGAATCGCCATAAGCAGGATCCGAGCACGATGCAGCAACCCCGAAATCGTAACTTGCGCCCGTGGTGAGCCCGGTGAAGGTATAGTCGTAATTCCCATACTGGCCGGATCCGGTATCAAGAGTATAAACAAGGGTTCCGTCACCCATGGATGAAGCGTCACGTCTGTATATTTTATAACTGTCGCGTTTGCCGGATGAGCAGCGGAAACTCAGTTTAGCGGAGTTTGAACCGGTCTGCCCGCACGAGAGGATGACAGGCGAAATCAGTTCTTCTCCGCTCGTGGATTTGGAACGGTCGTCGCTCACGCGCCAGTCTTTGCTTGCAAGAAGCACATTGGCATTGCGCCGCAGCACCAGAGCCTTGGTCGAGGTGTATGTGTTGAACAACGTTCCCGTATAGAAAGTCAGTTCGAATCCCTCGCTGTAATTGCCGGGATAAACCATCGCATAGTATGTTTTTCCTACAGATCCCGAGGGGAAGTTTACCTGAACGTAGTTCTTGGATGCGGTGGTCGCCGACACAGAAGGGTCTCCGTCATTATACTTGATATTCGCAGGTCCCGTCATGGCAACGCTTCCGTTACGACTCGTAATCTTGACGCCGGTGACATAGTTGCCCGGCACTTTGAATGCAAGGAGTGCGCCGACATTCTTGAAACGTAGTATATCCGAAGCATTTTC
>CAMNAD010000152.1 GCA_946530505.1 uncultured Bacteroidales bacterium | reverse complement strand
TGGCGCTGGTGGCTCTGCTCGCTGCTGTTCGTAGCAACGACGGTGAACTACCTCGACCGTCAGGTGCTGTCCCTCACCTACGAGGAATTCATCAAGCCCGAATTCCACTGGACAGATGCAAACTATGGCACAATTACATCCTTCTTCTCCATCTTCTACGCAATCTGCTGTCTCTTCGCAGGCAAGTTCGTAGACTGGATGGGCACCAAGAAGGGTTACCTCATCGCAATCGGAGTATGGTCGGCAGGCGCCTGCCTCCACGCCGCAACCGGCTGGGCGACCGCCCATCTCACCGGTCTTGGCAGTGTCGCTGCGCTCCGCGCAGTCGAAGTAGGGAGCAATGCAGCCCTCGCCATTTCCACCACGGGAGTATATCTCTTCCTGCTCTGCCGCGGCATACTCGCACTCGGCGAAGCCGGAAACTTCCCCGCAGCCATCAAAGTGACGGCGGAATACTTCCCCAAGAAGGACCGTGCGTTTGCAACATCCATCTTCAATGCAGGTGCATCTGTCGGTGCTCTCGCCGCTCCTCTTACCATACCTCCGCTGGCTCTTAAGCTTGGATGGGAGTGGGCATTCATAATCATCGGTGCCCTCGGATTCGTCTGGATGTTCTTCTGGGCGTTCATGTACGACAAGCCCGAATCGAGCAAGCACGTGAATGAGGCCGAACTCGAGTATATCCATCAGGATGACGCTGCCGAGGCCGCGGAAAAGGCCGCTGCTGCCGAAGCCGCCAAGAATGAACCCAATATCTCGCTGATACAGAGCTTTAAATACAAGCAGACCTGGAGCTTCATCGCCGGCAAGTTCTTTACCGACGGCGTGTGGTGGTTCTTCCTGTTCTGGGCTCCTTCCTACTTCAGCAACCAGTTCGGTGCGCCCGCAACTTCCGGCCTCGGACAGGCTTTGATCTTCACCCTGTACGCCATCGTTACCGTAGTGTCCATAGGCGGAGGCTATCTCCCCAAGATTTTCGTGGACAAGAAGGGTATGAATCCATATGCAGGACGAATGCTCGCCATGCTGATCTTCGCGTTCTTCCCGATCGCGGCCCTCTTTGCACAGCCTCTTGGTGTACACTTCAACTCTCCATGGTGGCCTGCAATCCTGATCGGCCTTGCAGCCGCCGGGCATCAGGCCTGGAGTGCCAACCTCTTCAGCACCGTGGGTGACATGTTCCCCAAGAGCACCATCGCTACCATCACCGGTATCGGCGCAATGGCAGGTGGCGTGGGCTCGATGATCATCCAGAAGGTCGCGGGCAACCTCTTCACCTACGCAGAGAATGCCGGCTCCGCCTTCCACTTCCTCGGATTCGAGGGCAAACCTGCGGGATACTTCATCATGTTCTGCTTCTGCGGCGTAGCCTATCTCATCGCATGGGCTATCATGAAGAGCCTCGTGCCCAAGTACAAGCCTATTGAGGTCTAGCTGCCCTTTCTTTTATAGTTGACCACGTTCCAAGGACAATCCTGGTGAATCAATTGAAAAAATATTTATCTTTGCCTCAAACCATACATTTTTAATCGACATGAAGAAACTGGTAATCTTTATCTTCCTGGCATTGTTCTCATTCTCGGCCTTTGCTCAGAAGGAACTTGGTTTCGGCTACGGCATCTCCCAATTGTTCTATCAGCAGAATCAAAGCGGAACTGCGGTGAACGCACAGACTCCATATAAAGGTGCATACGTGTCCCTTACAACCAAACTGGCTGATTTGTTCCAGGATGTAACGCTTCGTGGCGGCGTCATGGCCTCATACGGGGTTTACAAGGATGATTCCGAAATAGACAAGGAGGCATATTTGACAATCCCTCTTGATTTCCGCGCTGTAGGCAAACTTGGAAATACGGAATTGTTTGCCGGGCTTGGCCCCCGTATTTCTTACGGACTGATGTCGACAGCCCAACCTGCAAGTGGAGGAAATGTGAGTGTAGATGTGTACAAGAGTGCCGATTACAAGAGGTTCGATATAATGATCGGCTTCAATTTCGGGGTAGTGCTTGCCCAAAAGTATTTGCTGCAACTCTCATGGGACAGAGGGTTGGTGACCCGCTTGGAAGACTCCAAAACCAAGATGACGCGTAATTTCCTGGGCATAGGCGCCGGGATCATTTTCTGATATGAAACGATTCGTTTTAATAGCAACCGTGTTGCTTTCAGCATCCTGCTCGACATATCATTATGTGTCGGAAGATGCCGCTTCCGTTGACGACATCACGTTGATACTGCCATACAGCCGTGTCTTTTACATAGACAAGGATGGTGAATCCTATGACGAAAAGCAGTCAGTCGAACAGCAGAAGATTCTGACAGGACTCCTTTATGGAATGGGGCTTCCTATCAAAGATACCCTGAACGTGGTGGGCCTGCCCAACCAGAAGGATCTCGATGAAGAAATATCCTTCCTCCCTGCAATCAACCCCAAGGAAGTGGGTAATCTGAATTCGGACGGCCCCGTTGACAAGTTGCTTGAAAAGGCTGGAGCCAGATATGGCCTCATCATTTTCTCTGAGGGATTTGTCAAAGACAAGGCCCTTTACAAGAGCGAAGTGGCCAAGACGCTGATTGTAGGAGTGGTCGGAGGGCTTGTCGGCGCTGCCATTGGCGGAGCACTCGGCGGGAGCGGAATAGGATTGAGTTACGTGGCGACTCCCGGATGGGCTTATGGATCCAGCCTCTATGCTATGCTGATCGATACGCAGACAGACAAGGTACTGTACTATAACAGAGTCAATCCTGAGGAGCGGAATCCGATGAAGAGTGAAACTCTTGCGTCCCAACTTGAAAAACTCCTCAAGAAACTCCCTAGGTAGAAACTGTAACATTGTTATTTGAGCGCAAATTGCTAAATTTGCGCTCAAATAATATATTATGGCAAACATCGAGTACAGCGAACAGGAGCAGATCCGTAGGGACTCTCTCGCGAAATTACGTGAACTTGGCATCGATCCTTATCCGGCAGCACTTTATCCGGTAAACGAGACCACCAAAAACATAACTGAGAATTATGATCCCGAGAAGGGCAACTTCGCGGACGTGTGCATCGCGGGGCGTATCATGAGCCGTCGCATAATGGGCGCAGCGTCTTTCGGAGAACTCCAGGACGAGACCGGCCGCATCCAGATTTACGTCAAGCGCGACGAAATCTGCCCGGGCGAGGACAAGACCATGTACAACACCGTGTGGAAGAAACTCCTCGACATCGGTGACGTGGTGGGAATCAAGGGTTACGCCTTCATCACCCAGACCGGCCAGCTCAGCATCCATGCCAAGGAACTTACCCTGCTCAGCAAGTCGCTGCGCGTGCTTCCCATCGTGAAGGAAGTCGACGGAGTGGTGCACGACGCTTTCACCGATCCCGAAATGCGCTACCGTCAGCGCTATGTCGACCTCATTGTCAATCCGCAGGTGAAGGACACCTTCATCAAGCGTGCGAAGATCATCTCCACCATGCGCGAGTACTTCAACGAGGCCGGCTGCCTCGAGGTTGAGACACCTATCCTCCAGAGCATCCCCGGAGGAGCCACGGCACGCCCCTTCATCACCCATCATAACGCACTGGATATCCCTCTGTATCTGCGAATTGCGAACGAACTCTACCTCAAGCGCCTCATCGTGGGCGGCTTCAGCGGAGTGTACGAGTTCGCGAAGGACTTCCGCAACGAGGGCATGGACAAGACCCACAACCCCGAGTT
>CAMNAD010000151.1 GCA_946530505.1 uncultured Bacteroidales bacterium | reverse complement strand
CCGGTGATGCGTATCACGGAGCCGCGGGCCTTGTTGCAGCAGTCGGTGAACTCGCATCCGCTTATGCTCACATAAGGGCCGGCAGTGCTCTCGTCGCTGCCGCCGCGGTAGATGTTTATGGGGATGCCGAGGATGCGTTCGAAACGGCAGTCCTCGATTATCATGTCATCGGCATTGTAGCGGCCCTTGTCCTCGGTTTCGCCTGCGAAATTGATGGCATCTCCGCTGAGCGCGGCGAAGTTGCAGCGGCGGATGACGATGCTGTCGGCGAAGGTGCCCTTCATGCCCCTGATGGGGTTGAAGCCGCTCTCGCCGCAATCCTCGAAACTGCAGTCCTCGACCGTCAGGGTGTAAGGAGTCGTCATATCCTTGGCAGTGGAGATGATGGCGTCGGCAAGGCTGCGTCCGGGAGTCAGGCGCCCGCTGAAGCGGAGGCCCTTCACGGTGAGGGATCCGCCGTCGCAGATGGTGATGAAGTTCTGCCTCTTGCGTCCGGCAAATATCACCTCGGGGCTGGTTCCTTCGGCTGCGCGGATAATGGTAGGCCTGGTAATTAGCAGGCCTTCTTCCAGCACGCAGAGGCTGTCTTTCAGCACAATCTCCTCAACTTCCTCCCTGCTTTCGGCAGCGGGAGTGAACCAGGAGGCCCCGCGCCCCTCCGCAAGGCTTGCATAAGAGGGTTCGGGAGTGGTCTGTACCGCATCCACCCGGTTGCGTTCCCAGACGGTGCCGACCGGAGGCAGAGTGCGCTCGAAATCCTTGCCCGTAGTGAAGTCTATGCTGCGGCAGGCCTCGAAGACGTTGTCCTCGATTATGGTGTTCTTGACCTGCATATATCTGTTGGGCAAGGAATTTGGCACTCCGTACATAAGGGCAAGGGCAGAGAAGAAACGCTCCCCTGCGAGGCCGAGCATGGTATTGCCACGCACCACCTGATCTTCACCCACAATGCGGATGCCGCCGGTGTTGCGTATGCCGTGCCCGATGAACAGATTGCCTTCTGCGATGTTGCGGTCGCCATGGCGGAGAGCCAGGACCCCCTGACATTCATAGAAGACGTTGCGGGCGATGGTATTCTCGCTGGATTTGACCGACACTACCTCAACCTCGCCGTTGCAGCGGTCGAAAAGGTTGTCGCAGAGCTGCGTGCGGGAATTCTGCATGCACTGCTGCGACGTGCCTATGCGTATGGTCTCGGCGCCGTTGGAGCCATATACCGGCCTGGGGCCGAAGTAGTTATGGTCGATGCTGTGGTAGTTCTCGTCGCAGCCGGGATAATTGAGCATGACTATGAGCGTCACGCCCAGATTGAGTTTTCCGGTGAAAGAGCAGTGATCCACGCGGTTGCCACGGCCATAAACGTGCACGTAGCTATATGAAATGTCGCGGCGGACCGGATTGCAGTCGTTGACGACGCACTGCGTCAGGCGGCAGCCGGAGGCCAGGTCGTCGCCATTACGGAACTCGATGATAGTGCCTTTCTCGGTGTAGCACTTTTCGAACAGCAGGCCGCGCACCTCCAGCCCCGTGCCGCTTATATGCAGCGAGGACTTGCCGGTGATGCGCACCTTGCCCGGATGGGCAGCCGTCAACACTACCGGGGTTTCCGGCGAAGCGGATGCCTTCCATACGAGTTTCACATCCTTGTATGTGCCGTCCGCAATGCGGAGCGTATCGCCAGGATGCGCCTTCGCAAGGGCACGGGAGATGTCGTTCAGGGAATAATTCCCATTCCCGCAGGAACATAGCGCCAGCAGGACGAGCATCCATGCGAGTATTCTTTTGCCTACCATGTTATGCCTGCATTGTCTTTTATCGTGCCTATGGCGGCGGAGGGGTCGTCATACCCGGGGGCCTCTTTTGCCATGTCGAGGCTGACTCCCTTGAGCTTTCCGCCGAAAATTATATTGTCTTCCCATACTACGGCGTCCGAAGGAGTCCCTTCGAGCACCTGCACGGGAATCATATAGGACTTGGAAGAAATCAGTTTATTGCCGCTGACCTTCAGGTTGACGGGAGCGCTGTCCTGGGTGTCGCGCCCGCCGTAATTGATCACGAAACCATAGCGGCAGTCGACGAAGAGATTGTCCTTCACGGTGCAGTCCTTCGCTGTCCAGTAGCCGTTCAGGGCGGCGGCGGATTCACCTTTCACCACGCAGAGCGCGGCTTTGTAGTTGGTGCCCGTGAGATTCAGGAATACGTTCTTCTCTACCAGATGCCTCTCGCCTATTATGCGCACGCCGCCGACTTCCGCCTTGCCTCCGGAGAGGAAGTAGTTGCCGCGCACGATGCAGTCGTTGCCGTGGCGCAGCGTGAGGGTACCTTCCCCCTCTTCGAAGAGATTGCCTTCGTAGAGATTGCGGCAGCTCTTGTTGGAGATTATCTCCGCACGCTCGCCGTTGCAACGGTAGAAATGATTGCCGCGCACCAGGCAGGATGCGTCGTTCATCGAAAAGTCGCTGGTGCCTATGCGTATGGATTCCTGGCCGTTGCGCGCCTTGCCCTTGTCGTCGTAGTGGGTGTAGGGACGGTAGAAATAATTGTCTGCAATCGTATGCGCCGGCACTATGCCGTCTTCCATCCATACCACCAGCAGGCATCCCATGTTCTTTTTCTCGATGAAACTGCAATGCGAAATCTCGTTGTGGCTGCCGTACATCGACACCCACTTGGTATCGACTTCCGACACTTTCGAGGACTTTCCGTCTATCCTGCAATCGGAGATGCGGCAGTTGCTGCTGCCCTTGGCGAAGGTCAGCACCGAGCCTTTCACGGAAGTGTCCAGACCCGTGAAGCTGAAGCCTTCGGCAACCAGCCAGCTCCCCTGGAGGGTGATGGAAGAGACTCCCTTGAACACCACTTTGCCCGGGGTCTGCGCACGGAGGGTAATGGGCGCATCGGACGTGCCGTCGGCAATCATCTTGAGCACCACCCCTTCGTATTCTCCGTCGGCCCAGACTATCTCGGTGCCGGGCACGGCGGTCTTCAGGGCGTTCCTGAACCCGGCCGCGTCGCGCACCAAAGTCTGTCCATCCTTGACGACCGGCCTGGGAGCCGGGATAGAAAACGCATCGTGGCACCCGACCGTGAGGGCGAGTGCCATGACGCATACTAACTTATTGATTTTCAGCATCTTTATCAAAGGACGTTGGACCAATAGTAATCGAAATCGATGTATCCCTTGCGGTCGGTACTTGCACCGGTTCCGCTTACGCAGGTGATATCCGTCACTACCAGATATCCGACTTTGCGTACACCACCAAGATCGTCCGCGGGTTTTCCGGCAGCAGCGGCTGTTGCATAATCGACATATTGGAGTCCGAGCACGCTGCCCTTTGTCCAGTCCGTACTGTATGCGGGAGCGGCCTTTCCGGCTTTTGCGACTGTTGTGGCAATGTCGTCGAGCTTGCCGTTGGTAACTGCGGAGACAAGGTCGGCATCACTTACCACGACGAAGTAGATGATAGGGGTACCGAAGGTTCCGGGCAGGGCGGTGCTACCGTCGCGGTGTGTCTTCAGCTGGCTGTTGGAGTTGCCGGGGTCGCAGAAGCTGAGCTTATGGGAGCTGTTTGCAATCGCGAAGGTGTAAGGCTGTACGCTATAGTATTCGGTCTCCTTGCCTGCAGCGGCCTTGTTTGCCGACGTCACCACGGTATTGGTGCCGGACAGGGCATAAGGATCCACATTTTGTGCCTTGAAATCTGCCACTGAAACCACTTTGCCTTCGTCGAGCAGCAGGAATGCTTCCGCGCTGTTCTCTTCGGGATAAG
>CAMNAD010000150.1 GCA_946530505.1 uncultured Bacteroidales bacterium | reverse complement strand
CAGGCCGCCCGCTTTGCGGAGAAGCTGGGCATCGCGGAAGAACCAGGACTGTCGGCAAGGATTGCGGCGGATCTCGCTGCATGCGGACTGCCTACCGAACTGCCCTGCCCCGAAAAAGAACTCCTCCCCGCCATCCTGAAAGACAAGAAGGCCGAAGGAGGAGAAATCCGCCTGGTTCTTCCTGTAAAGATTGGGAAGGTCGTTGTAAAAAAGGTCCCTGCAGAGATGCTTCAGAACTTATAACCGGCTCCTATACGGAAGAACGACCACGCATAGCCCATTCCGAAATCGCAGGAGAAATACCACTTCTCGCCAAAAGACATTCCGAAAGGAGACAACTGGTAAGTAAATCCGACATCGCTGTTCGAAAGGGTGCTGCCTTCGTATGTTTCTGAAAAACGGCGGTATCTGGCTCCTGCACCCAAAGTGGCATAAAGTCTGGTTCTTCCGTTATCGCTATAGTACAAACGGAGTTCCGGCATAACATGAAGGATATGCTCGTTCTCGCTTAGCAGGCTCGGTCCGCCTTCCAAATTGTTGAAAGCATAACTCCAGGCCGTGTCCAGAAATAAGCCCACGAAGGATCCGGGAATCTTGTAACCACAGGTAAACATAAACGTAGGAAGCACCGTTGGCCGGTATTCGGAGCGCAGCCCTTCGTTTGTGGCCGAAGCAGACGAAATGTCAACGATCTCTGAAGAACGTCCCAGTCCACTACGGTCGTAGAAACCAAAAGACAAAGCCGCCTCGCAAAGCCAACCGCCACTCTGCGCAAAAGTCTGGCATCCGGCAAGAGCAATTGCAATGAACAACACTATCTTTTTCATTGACCGTCCTCCGATTGCTTGAATAACCTGAAGAAACCGTGACGCAAGACAAAATCCTCCCCGTTCGAAGCCGTGCCGTCCAATTCGAAACTGGCTTCGACAATACGGCTGGAAGGATCGAATTTCACCAACTCTATCCATCCGGAAAGAGAGATTTCATCGCCGGGAGACTCTTTTGGAGAAAGCAATTTGACACCGGCCTCCCCGGAGGCAGTGGAATAACGTTTTCCTGCCGATAGAGGACTGCCATCCTGAATGGAAAAAACCATACTGAAATGATAGTAATCCAGCATACGAGTCATTTCCACTTCAGTTTTGAGTGAATATGATTCACCGCTTGTATAATTCATATAATTACGACCCGGGCTGCCAACCATAACGCATTTGTATCCGTTGATATTGACACGCACCCCGTCGGCTCCCTCGAAAGGATCCATATCTTTCACGCAGGACGACGCGAGCAATAGTGACAGAGCAATAAGAAGAAGTCTGAGACAGGTTTTCATACCCATATAATCCTGTTATCTGTCAATCTTGCATGAGATACTGAGAATATTGCTCTCCGCATCCCAGGAGTCCCTGGCGGAAAGCGTCACCTCGTATTCGCCCGGAGCGAGTTCCACGGCCTGGGTCCAGGTCTTCTTCATAAGGGATGTCTGCGGCTCGTGATAGAAGTCGGAGAGAATCTTCTTGGCTGCAACCGTCTGCCCGTCCTTCTTGACGGTAAGGAAGTAGGTGTGGGCGAATTCGTCATCGGTGCCGGCGGGCCAGGTGAACACCACGCGGTGCTGCCCGTCCTTCACCTCTCCCTCATCTTTCCAGTCCAGAGAACTCAGCGACGGGGCCTTGTTGGCGGCCGCGAGGGCCTTGTGATCGTACTTGCGAAGATGAGCACCGTCCTTCGAAGGGTGTTTCATGGTCCAAGGCTCGCCTATGGTGGACTGATTGTAGAAATCCATGCGCACCGCACGCATGTTGCCCTTGTTGTCGAACTGCAGCAGTATGCCCTGCGAGTACTCGTCCTTGTCGCGCATTATGGTCAACCCGGCCATGTTCTCGTATCCGCCGTTGTCGATCGCCATATAGCGGGTGGACGCCGTTCCCATCACCGTGAAAGCGCCCTGCCATACGCTGCGAGGGTCGTTCAGGGGGAAATGCAGATGCCCGCCGAACACCACCGCCTGCGGGTACTTGTTCAGCACGTCGGTAAGCACGCGGGTGCTCCAGTAGCCTGAATGCTTGGGATAGTTGTCGTCGAGGTAGCTGCCGTAGATGGTGTGATAGATCATCGCGTGGGTGATTACTATTACATACTTGTCCGGCTCGGCCTCGGTGATGGCCTTCAGGTTCTCGTCCAGCCAGCGGATGGATTCTTCGGGATAGATCACAGGGTCGCGGCCGTCGGGCACGACAGACAAAATATGATATCCGCCCACCACATTATGCCGGCATTCGAACTTCTCTGCCATCTCGGGGTCGCCCACTTCGGTAAGATAGTAGTCGGGCCCAAGGCGGTTGGGGAACTGCTTGGCCTCTTTGTAGGTGTTCTCTGTCCACTCTTTCCAGATGTCGTGATTGCCGACGGTGTAGACCATGGGCATCTCCTTGGGGTCGAACACGCTCTCGTAGAGGCGCTTCCAGTCGTCGATCTCGGTATATTTCTTTGCGTTCCAGGCGGGGCTGTCCACCAGGTCGCCCACCACCACTACTGCGTCGAGTCCGCCGAACTTCTCCGCATAGTCGCGCTCCTGTATGAGGGCGCTGCGGAACTTGTATGCTGGCACGGTCTGATAGCCGTTTACGTGGGTATCGCTGATGACGGCAAGGTTGGCGACAACCTTTTTGGGATTGAAGTCTCTGGAAAAAGCGGCGACGCTCACAAGCAGGGCTGCGCCGAGAAAGAGTTTTCTAAGCATTTTTGAAAAGGGCTTTTACGAGGGCCGGAACATCGGCCACCTTTACAACTTTGATTTCTTTGGGAAGATTGTCGGGCAGAGGGGTGTAGGAGCTGACAAAAATCCGTTTGAATCCGAGGCGGGAGGCTTCGGCTATACGGCGGTCAGTCTGCCCTACGGGGCGGATTTCTCCGCTCAGGCCCACCTCGCCTGCGAAACAGCAGTCGCCGGAAAGCGAGTAGTCGAAGTTCGAAGACAGCACGGCGGCAATGACCGCGAGATCGGCGGCAGGATCGCTTACCTTAAGGCCTCCGGCCATGTTCAGGAATACGTCCTTTGCACTCAAATGGAAGCCGGCGCGCTTTTCGAGCACGGCGAGGAGCATGTTCAGACGGCGGGTGTCAAAGCCCGTGGCGGAGCGCTGGGCAGTGCCGTAGACGGCACTGGACACCAGGGCCTGAACCTCGAAGAGGAGGGGCCTGGTGCCATCGAGCATCGCGCAGATGGCCGCTCCGCTGAGGCCGGCCTCGTGCATGGGAATCAGCATCTCCGAAGGGTTCGCGACTTCGCGCAGGCCGGTGCCGGTCATCTCGAAGACCGCTATCTCGGAGGTTGAGCCGAAACGGTTCTTGATGCTGCGAAGTATTCTGTACGAGCCCCTGTTCTCTCCCTCGAACTGAAGGACGACGTCTACTATATGCTCAAGGATCTTGGGCCCTGCGATATATCCGTCCTTGGTGATATGGCCGATGAGGATGACAGGCACGCCGCTCTCCTTGGCGAAGCGCAGCAGCATCGCTGCCACCTCCTTTATCTGGCTGACGCTCCCCGGGGTGGACTCCACCGTCTCGGTGAACATGGTCTGCACCGAATCCACGATCATCAGTTCCGGGCGTATCTCCTCCGCCTCCGCGATCACCGACTCTATCTTCGTCTCGGTGAAGACCAGCGTCTGATCGTCGGGGGAACCGCCCCCTGACGGAACGGCAAGCCTGTCCGCCCGCATCTTCACCTGACGCGCACTCTCTTCGCCCGTAACATACAGCGTCTTGAGCCCGGACGCCAGCGGAATCTGCAGGCTGAGCGTGGACTTCCCGATGCCTGGCTCTCCGCCAATCAGCACCAGGGACCCGGGCACAATGCCGCCGCCCAGAAGCCTGTCCACTTCCGGAAGACCGAGCA
>CAMNAD010000149.1 GCA_946530505.1 uncultured Bacteroidales bacterium | reverse complement strand
GACCTCTCCGCCGACGTGAACGCGCATCTGAAGGAACTCGAGGATTACATCTTCCGCAAGACACGCATAAGCGCGCATCTATCCGGGGACAGAGTATCCGTGCAGATGCCTTCCAACAATCTGTCCGCCATGCTCCGCCGACCGGACATTTCCCTCGCCACCGCGGAAAGCTCGCTGAAACTGAATGCTGACATGGACAGCCTGGCCTTCAGCCTGTCGGATTCCTTCCAGGCCGGAGTGCGCGGGATGGTCAACCGTGCGGATGTGAAGAAGGTTGAGAACAACGGCAAGATGGTGCCTTACTTGAGCTTCTCCACTACCGACGATTTCATAAAACTGTACGCCGGCGAGAACAAGATAGAGGCCGAGAACGCGCTTGTGTCGCTGGAGGCCATGCAGAGGGTGCGCAAGCCGCGTCCACGCTTCAAACGTTTCCTGGACTCGCTGCAGAGGGTTTATCCCGGCGTGCCGAAGGACTCCCTGCTCATCAAGTTCAGGGCTTCGCGCCCGGTGGACGACTTTGCCTATAAGGACCTGAAAGTCTCGCTCGACTCGTCCTTCGTCGCCCTGCTTAACCGCTGGCATCCCGGCGGACTGGTGTCGCTCGAGAACGCTTCGCTTATATCTCCTTCGCTTCCGCTGCGCACAACTCTGAACGCCCTGGACATCGCCCTGGATGACGATGACGCCGAAGTGGCGACCTGCAGCATCGACTGCGGCACTTCGGACATCGACCTGACCGGCTCGCTGGGTGGATTCAGACGCTTCATCCGCAACCGCGGACCCCTGAAATTCAACTTCGACGTACATTCCAGACGCTTGAACGTGAACGAGTTGCTGGTTGCAATGCAGCAGGGGGCGGCCAATCCCGACGTGGATGTGGAGTCGGGCGATTTCGTGGCGGATTCGCTTAGCAACGTGGTGTACGATCCTTCTTCCGCCGAAATGAAGGCGATAGTAGTGCCGAAGAATCTCCGTGGTTCCATCGGTCTGAAAGCCGAGAGGGTGGACTACTCCTCGCTGGAGATACGCCCCGCCACTGCCGAAATCAATGTCCGCGACCGCGTGCTGCAGGTGAAGGACGTGGACGTGCAGAGCAATGTAGGCCGCATCAAACTCGATGCTTTCTACGCTTCCAAGAGCAAGGCGGACATCTCCGCCGGCCTGGACATGCATCTGCTGGAGATGCCTGCATACGACATCATCCACATGCTGCCTACCGTGGATGCGATGATGCCTGCGCTCAAGTCGTTCCAGGGAAAACTGGGATGCGACGTGTCGGTGACTACCCAACTCGATACCAACATGAACGTGGTGATGCCGTCTCTGAACGGCCTGGTGCGCATCGCCGGCGAAGACCTGTTTATCAAGAATGCGGGATCTCTTCGCAAGGTGACGCGCTTGCTGATGTTCAGGGACAAAAACATCGGTCAGATCCAGGACCTTTATGTGGACGCGGTGATAGGGGACAACAAAGTGGAGGTTTATCCCTTCATCCTCGGCGTGGACAAATACAAGGTAGCTCTTGCCGGCACGCAGGGCTTCAACGGCAGCATGCGCTACAATATCTCGATCCTGGAGAGTTTCCTGCCCTTCCGTTTCGGTATCGACATCTACGGCAATCTGGACAAATGGCGATTCTCGCTCGGCCGCAACAAGTACCGCAAGGGTCGCGTGCCTTCGTTCACGGCCGATCTTGACACAATGCAGGTCAACCTGCTGGACGTGATACGCAATGTCTACGACCGGGGAGTGCATAACGCGATGGAGCAGATGGCCAAGGAGAACAGGCGTCTGGAGAGGGCGAAACTGGTGAACAGTTACACCGGCGCGCCTTCGGAGGAGTTCCTTTCCAAGGAGGAGTTCCAGCAGGTGGATTCGGTGCTCTTCTCCATGCAGATGCAGGAAGAGAACGATGAGATAGATGCTGCGGTGGATGCTGCCGCCGACGAGGCCCTCGCCGCCCTGAACGCCCAGCAGACCGCCTGGCTCGACGATCACCCCTGGGCCGAGGCCGCCCTTACCCGCGCCGAACAGCGCAAAGCCGATCGTGCCCGCAAGCGGGAAGAGAGGGAGAATCAAAATTAATTATTAACTTTGCAATCCATTTTGCGGGTGTGTTGAAATGGTAGACAAGCCAGACTTAGGATCTGGTGCCGAGAGGCGTGAGAGTTCGAGTCTCTCCACCCGCACGCGAATTCGCCCGGCCCTTGACGGCCGGGCTTTCGCGTGCTAGGGTGAAGGGACTCCGTCTGTCTCAACCCCCTGTCGCTTCGCGACATCCCCCTATTCAGGGGGAATGCCGGAACCTGTCTCCGCTTCGCTCCGCCAGAACCCGGGTGGCTCCACTGCTTCGATGTCTCCGACATCTCGCTGACGTTCCGCCACGGCGCCTGATGGCGCCTTCGGCCCGTTTCGGGCCTCAAATCACCCGCACGAAAATGTATCGAATTGCGTTTCATTTTGTTGTTTGATAATTTATTAATACATTTGTACATTATAATGTACTTGTATTATGGTAGTCATCAGTTCAGCCGAATTAAGAGGCAATATGAAAAAGTATCTGGATATAGCCAAAAAAGAGCAGGTGCTTATCCAGCGCGGTAAGAATGAGACTTTTGTTCTAACCGCTCAACAGAATCCTATTGAATATGACCTTGCCCGCGCCGTTACAGTAGATGAGGTAATAGCCAAGGTTCGTGAAGGTCTTACCGAAATGTTTGAAAGGAAAGAAACTGAGAATGTGAAGGTAGGATGAGCGTGTTGTTTCTTCCGGAGATCAGCAATCAATTTGTAGAGCTTGCTGAAATCCTCTACGATAAAGGGTATATGAGTTTTCTGGATGCTGCCATTGAGTATTCAGAGAGTCTTTTTCGTGAAATACAGAGCAACTTACCTATAAAGGTTCATAGAAAGGCTCCTGCATATTTCAATCGGTTTGGTAGAGATATGTCCTACGCCTCATTCCCCAAGAACAAACACACGACCTGGTATGTCTTTTTCAATGTCTATGATGTTGGTGGAGGTGCTGTTTATCTTGTGAGATATATCAGCAACAACCACGTCATAGCTCATCACCTTGAACTTGAATAGTAATGTTCAAAAAGTCTATGCGTAGTATTATTACTGTATCTGCTTTCTTATTCCTCGCGGCGTCATGTAGCCGTTTTATCAATCCAGTTGTACTAGAAAGCAGTGACATCATTATTCCAGCTGACGGTGGAACATTCTATTTCCAGATGAAATACCATGAGACAACGAAAACTTCACAATCGGTGGCATTTAGAGAATGGGAATACAGGGTAATTGTTGGAGAGACAATAACTAACAGCGTATTGGTAAATTCCCAATGGCCATCGGACTCTTGGATTGAGTTGGAACCTGATCCTGATTACTCATATAAGTATGGCAATTGGGATCATGGCCCTTGGGGAATACCCTTCGATGTCCCAGAAAATATTGAAATCGATAGTCGGCCAGTCAAAGTTGAAGTCCTTTTTGCAAAAGATTACCAAGAGTATGATTCTCATGTAGATCCAGGAGACAACACATGGATGGTTGCCTTTGATGCCATTCAAGAAGGATCTAAGCATTAATCAGTAGACCAAATAGATACACGGTTCGAAAATCGTCAAAACTGGTTAGATATTTGTCCCGTTGCCCGCACAAAGAGATAGCTGTTTAAGGCCGCCTTTTTCGGGCGGCTAATTTCATTCTGTGCGGTGTTTTGTTCCGAGAAAAGGCCGAAAACGGGAACAAATGCTTCAAAACGAGGGATTTGTTCCGAAAAAGTGGCATTTTTCGGAACAAAAATTGATGCGAAAGCAGTATCTTTGAAAAAATAACTCCTGCTTATGCCACAGAATTGCCTATATTGCGAGAACAAAGCTGCGCTGGATGCGCTGATG
>CAMNAD010000148.1 GCA_946530505.1 uncultured Bacteroidales bacterium | reverse complement strand
ATAAGTGATTTGGCGGGTAGTGCCTTCGCGCTTTGGAGGGAAGGCACTACCCCCTAAACGCTGGGAAATCAACATATTACGTGCCACCAGCCTTTTAGTCGAACAGGGCCTTGTAGCCCGGAATCAGGCTGCCGCTGGATTTCAGCAGGTTTTCTTTCTTGTAGTCCATGGCCACGATCTCGCTTGCGGGGGTGATGGCAATGAACATGTCATTGATGTCGGTGCTGCCTTCCGTGGTGCGGGCGACTGCGCTGAACTTGTAGATGTCCAGCTCCTTGACGCCCAGGGAGTCGTGGTCCGCCAGCCTCTTTTCAATGGCTTCGATCCCCTTGAGAACGGCTTCGTCCTTGAGGGCGGCCTCCAGTTTGGCGTTGGCATTGAGCACTTTGCCGTTCGCCTGGTATCCTTCCGCAAGTTTTATGTTCTGCTTGCGGCGCAGTTCGATGGTACTGCGCCTGCGCGCTATCTCCTCGCCGAAGGTGGAACTCTCCACGAGTTCCAGATTGGTAAAACTCAAGCTCTTGAGCTCTCCGAGCTGTTCCTCCACCTTGCCCCGGATGGCGTCTTTTACGGGATCGGACTGTTTGGGACCGCAGGCTGCGAGAGAGAGGAGAATAAATGCGGAAATAACTGCTCTTTTCATATAATTTGCTAACTTTGCACCCGGAAAATTACAAAATTTCAAAATATTATGCAACAGCACATTGATTCTTACGATTTCACCGGCAAAAAAGCTATTGTCCGCGTTGATTTCAATGTCCCCCTAAACGAAAACTTCGAAATTACCGACGACACCCGCATCCGCAGGGCCATCCCTACCCTCAAGAAGGTGCTCGCAGGCGGCGGTTCCCTCATCATCATGAGCCACCTTGGCCGTCCTAAGAAAGTCGATCCCAAATTCTCTCTCAAGCATATCGTAGCTCACGTGAGCGAATGCCTCGGTGTTCCCGTGCAGTTCGCAGAAGACTGCCAGGCCGCCGACGCGCAGGCTGCCGCCCTCAAGCCGGGCGAGGCCCTGCTTCTCGAAAACCTCCGCTTCTATGCAGAGGAGGAAGGCAAACCCCGCGGACTCGCTGAGGATGCCAGCGACGAGGAGAAGGCTGCTGCCAAGAAGGCCGTGAAGGCTTCGCAGAAGGAGTTCACCAAGAAACTCGCTTCCTATGCCGACTGCTACATCAACGACGCGTTCGGAACCGCACACCGTGCACACGCTTCCACCGCCCTCATCGCCGAATACTTCCCCAATGACAAGATGTTCGGTTATCTGATGGAAGGTGAGATCAAGGCTATCGACAACGTGCTGAAGAACGCCAAGAGGCCCTTCACCGCCATCATCGGCGGCAGCAAGGTATCTTCCAAGCTCGCAGTGCTCGAGAACCTCCTCCCCAAAGTCGACAACCTCATCATCGGCGGCGGAATGGGCTACACCTTCATCAAGGCCATGGGCGGCAAGATCGGCAACTCCCTGCACGAGGACGACCTCATCCCTCAGGCGCTCGACATCATGGCCCGCGCCAAGGAACTCGGAGTGAACCTCTCCCTCTCCACCGAGACCGTAGTCGCCGACGACTTCAGCAACGAGGCCAACCACAAGACTGTTCCTTCCAACGAGATTCCCGAAGGATGGGAAGGCATGGATGCAGGCAAGGCTTCGCTCGAAAACTGGAAGAAGATCATCCTCGGCTCCAAGACCATTCTCTGGAACGGCCCTGTAGGCGTATTCGAGATGGATACCTTCGCAAAGGGAACCCTGCAGATCGCAGAGTATCTTGCCGAAGCTACCGCTAATGGAGCATATACCCTCGTGGGCGGCGGTGACTCCGTTGCAGCTGTTACCAAGATGGGTTATGCCGACAAGGTCAGCTACGTTTCCACCGGCGGCGGTGCAATGCTCGAAGCTATCGAAGGCAAAGATCTTCCCGGTATCGCTGCTATTAGGGGGGGGCAAGTAAGTAACAATAAATCAAATAGTTAACCTTATAGGCGGCTGGAGTGTGCACTCCAGCCGCCTATTGTTTTCGCATGCATTTTTCTTTATAATCATAAAGCTTATGAAAAAAAACTACATGTCACCGGAATCGGAGGTGATGGTGCTGAACACGCAAGGCGTGATCTGCACGAGCGAAACTGTTACCAATGGAATTACCGTTGGAGGTATTACTTATGATAACCCTGAACAAAACTGGTAAGAGTATGAAAAAGATAGTTTTTATGGCGCTTGCTTTTGCCGCCGTGCTTTCCTGCACAAAGACCAAATCTGAATCTGACGAATTGTATCAGGATGTCAGAGTGAATATCAGCGTAGAAGGTCCGGAGACCAAGGCCCTTAAGACCGGTTGGGAAAACGGGGACGTTATCAATATCTGGTTCGTCGGGCATGCTTCAGCTACTCCTGACATGACTATCACCTACGACGGAAGCGACTGGAATCCTTCCAAGGTGCTGACTTCCGTTCTCGATGCCCTGCCTGCTTCAGGAGGCAAGCTCGTTGCGATATGGGAAGGCTACAATGATCTCGCCGGCAGCTATAATGCAAAAGTAGATGGAGAAGGATTTGCAAAATTCTATTCTAAAAATGCAGATAAAATGGTCCTGTGCTGGATGCCTATTGCATTCACTTATGATTCGGCGACAAAAACGATCACAGCAACTTTGAGCAGTCAAAGGTCGAGACGTTCTGCGCAAATAACGGTTCCCGGAATAACTGCCGGCGATTGGACGTTGAATTGCCCTGTTTTGGCCAAGGCCAACTATTTCGCAGTTCGTGAAGGTGAGACCAGTATAGTATATCAAAGTTCTTTTTCGTCAGATTCTCCAGCTTCAGGTTACAGTGCTGCCGACGGCTATGTTTTTGTTTTCGGAGAGATTGCAAATGCTGCTCGCACTGCAGGATCCGCGGAATTTGTGTTCACTCTTTCCGATGGAACTAACAGTTATGAATATAACGCAGGAACCAAGCCGATTGTTTATTCCAGCGGAAATACAGGCGCCTTTCCTTTTATGGCCGTGAAACTCCCCACCTTCGACGGCGAAGGGGCCCAGACTTATTGGAAGAAACAGTAAACGTTTGAACATAAATCGGCCTTACAGCGCTGTTTTTGTAAAAAAGTCGTCCATTTCGGGCGACTTTTTTACACTTTTAGCCTCCGGTGGCCGATTTATGTCTGCATTTTCGCGATTGCTCGATTGCTATAATTCCAGGCGGACGTAGATGCTGAGGGGAAGGGCTTTGCCGAAGCGGTCGTTCAGTGCCAGTTCTCCGGAAGTCAAGCCGCCCGGCCCGGCAGTTTCCCGCTGCCCTTCCGCGACGGGCGAAGGGTAGGGCCGTGTCTCGCAGGGAGACCCCGGTCCCTGCATTGCCCGTCCGATAATCTCCCGCCGGCCTTCCGCGACGGGTGAAGGGCAGGCAAAGTCGCGTCCGAAGGCCTGGCGCACGAGGGTTTCTCCCAGGGCGGCGGAGTAGCCGTTGGAATATAGGTTGAGCACCATGAAGGAGTTCTGTGGCTTGAGGATGTGAGAGACGCTGCGCAACAGGCCGAAGAGGCTGTCGTCCAGTTTCCATTTTTCTCCGTTCGGCCCGTGCCCGTAAGCGGGGGGATCCAGGATGATGCCGTCGTAGAGATTGCCGCGGCGTTCTTCGCGCTGCACGAACTTCATGGCATCCTCCACGATCCAGCGAATGCCGTCCATGCCGCTGGCTTCCATATTGCCGCGCGCCCATGTGACAACCTGCTTGATGCTGTCGAGATGCGTCACATCCGCCCCGGCAGCCTTTGCCGCGAGGGAGGCGCCCCCGGTGTAGGCAAAGAGGTTCAGCACTTTGGGGCGTTGCTCCGCTCCGGTCACCGCCGTGCGCTCAGGGCCGGTTCTTCGCAGACGCTGTACCTGGCTGTAGATGAACTCCCAGTTCGGG
>CAMNAD010000147.1 GCA_946530505.1 uncultured Bacteroidales bacterium | reverse complement strand
AACATCCAGACTTCGCGGCCTTGCAGCCAAACGAATTTGTCGGTGTCGAACACGTTGCCGTCGCGGTCGAGGCAGGTGAAGTATCCTCCATATTCTTTGTCTTGAGAATTGTTGAGCCAGAAGGGAAGTACGCTGCCATAAAGCTCTTCACGGTAGGCAGCAGCCATTTTTGCGAATTCCTGTTTTGTCATGACGCATTTGATATTTGTTGCAAAAATAGACTAAAAATTTCATACATTTGCAAAGAAATCGCACCAGAGTGCACCAAAGTTAGAGCAACATGGATAATCGCAGGTCATTTTTGAAGAAATCGGCGCTTGCAGTGGCTGCAGCCGCTGCCGCCCCTGTCCTGGAATCATGCTCGCAAGAGAATGAACCGGACGGAGGAGGTCTGATAGTCCCGAAAGGCGCCGGTCTGCCCATTACTGGCACTTTCCTCGATGAGATATCGCACGATATCCCACATCAGAACTGGGGTGAGAAGGAATGGGATGCCGATTTCCGCTATATGAAGGCGATAGGTATCGACACAGTGATCGACATACGCTGCGGATACCGTAAATTCATAACATATCCTTCTCCTTACTTGCTCAAGAAGGGGTGTTATATGCCTTCCGTCGATCTTATCGACATGTTCTGCCGACTTGCGGAAAAACATGGAATGAAATTCATGCTCGGGCTTTACGATTCCGGGAAATGGTGGGATACCCGTGACATGCGTTATGATGTTGAAGATAATCGATTTGTGATCGATGAGGTGTGGGAACGCTACGGCAGCAAGTATAAGAGCTTCTCCGGCTGGTATTTGAGCGGGGAGATTTCACGTGCGAACAGCAGCGCCATCGAAAGTTTCCGTGCCATGGGACGCCAGTGCAAGGAGGTTTCAGGCGGTCTGCCTACCTTCATTTCTCCCTGGATAGACGGGAAGAAGGCGGTGGCAGCGGCAGGTGCGAGCCTGACAAAAGAAGAGGCAGTTTCGGTGGAAGAACACGAAAGGGAATGGAACGAGATATTTGACGGGATACACGAATATGTGGATGCCTGCGCATTTCAGGACGGCCATATAGATTATGATGAGCTCGATGCTTTTTTTGCCGTTAACAAGAAACTCGCAGACCGTTACGGCATGAAATGCTGGACAAACGCGGAGAGTTTCGACCGCGACATGCCCATCAAGTTCTTCCCCATCAAGTTCGACAAACTGCGCTTGAAACTCGAAGCCGCCAAACGTGCCGGATACGACAAGGCCATTACCTTTGAGTTCAGCCACTTCATGAGCCCTCAGTCGGCTTACCTGCAGGCGGGGCATCTATATGACAGATACAAAGAATATTTCGGAATATGAAAACCAAGGCAAATATGGGATACGTGGTGTTCCTCTCGGTCGTAGCGGCCATAGGAGGAATACTCTTCGGATACGACACCGCGGTGATCTCCGGCACCACCGACATCGTTGCCGGCCAGTTTTCGCTGGACGATCTTGCAAAGGGCTGGTACGTGGGATGTGCTCTTATCGGGTCGATAATAGGTGTGCTGGTGGCCGGAATGATGAGCGACTTTCTCGGACGTAAGAAAACCATGCTGGTATCCGCTCTTATGTTCAGCATCTCCGCAATAGGATGTGCGGTTTGCGCCGATCTTACCCAACTGGTGGTTTTCCGTATGATAGGAGGTTTCGGCATAGGGGTGGTGTCGGTTGTTTCGCCGGCATACATTTCCGAAGTTGCAGTGCCGGAGAAACGAGGGATGTTGGTGTCACTTTATCAGCTTGCCATTACGGTCGGGTTCCTGCTTGCCTATCTGGTCAATTATCTTGTGTTGAAATCAGCCGATACCAGCCTTGTGGCGGCTGATACTGCCGTAAGGGCCGCAGATTCCCTGCAGGTCAGGATGTTCAACAGTGAATACTGGCGTGGAATGCTCGGTTATGAAACAATTCCCGACCTGTTGTTCCTCATCGTGATTTTCTTCATACCCGAGAGCCCGAGGTGGCTTATTGTGAAAGGCCGTTACGACAAGGCATCCTTGGTGCTTTCGCGCATCTACCCTGCCAAGGAAGATGTTGCTGCGCAGATGGATCTTACAAAGGCATCCATCGCCGGGGAGGTGAAATCCGAATGGAAGTCCCTTCTCGAACCGGGTATTCTCACGGCCGTCCTGCTTGGCTCTGCCATCGCAATCCTCGGCCAGTTCATGGGAGTGAACGCCGTGTTGTATTACGGCCCCGAAATCTTCAAGGATGCGGGATTCGAGGATCCTCTTTTCTCTACGGTACTTGTCGGAGTTGTAAATATGCTTACGACCGTGATAGCCTTGCTGATAATCGACAGGGTAGGACGCAAGCAACTGGTCTACTGGGGAGTGAGCGGCATGATAGTCTGCCTGCTATGCATCGCGGTGTATTTCCTGCCTGCCACGAATCTGCCTACATGGTTCATGCTGACTTTCTTCCTGCTTTATGTGTTCTGCACTGCCATTTCAATCAGCGCCGTGATATTCGTGCTGCTCGGAGAAATGTACCCCAACCGGGTACGTGGCCTCGCGATGTCGATAGCCGGATTCGCCCTTTGGGTGGGCACGTATCTGATCGGCCAGCTGACCCCGTGGATGCTCAGCAATCTCACACCCGCAGGCACCTTTTTCCTCTTTGCATTCATGTGCCTCCCTTATCTGTGGATAATGTGGCGCAAGATTCCTGAAACTACCGGAAAGACGCTGGAGGAGATTGAGGAATTCTGGAAGAAATGAGTACCTTCGAATTGAAGAAGGGGAGTACCCGTCTGAGTATTGCCGACCCGACGGCCCCTGAACCCTACTACAGGGGAACCCGCTTCGACCGTTCCGGCGTGATTCTTTCGCTGGAATCCAGCGGGCATTCGTTCGTAGGGCAGTGGTTCCTCAAGTATGATCCGTATATGCACGATGCTGTCAGCGGACCGTCGGAGGAGTTTACCCAGATAGGATATGAAGATGCAAAACCGGGGGATACTTTCCTGAAAATAGGCGTCGGTGTTTTGCGCAGGGATGATGCCGCCTACGACCGGTTCCATCTGTATGAGATTGCAGATGCAGGAGAAATGACCGTGGAGCATGATGAATCTTCCGCCACGTTCCGGCATCTGCTGAAAGGTATCTATGACTATTCAAAGAAAGTGGAAATACCTGCTGACGGCAGATTGCGGATTACACACGGACTGCAGAATCTCACGGACAGGGATTTGGAGTGCTACGTTTACTGTCACAATTTTTTCGTACTGGACGGAGCTTTTACCGGAATCGGGACACGTCTCGAGTTCCCGTTCCGTCCCGCGGGCGACTGGCGTGCAGAATATGACTGTGTCGGTCTTGCAGGAAAAGGAATCGCCTTCAGCCGCAATTTGCGGGAAGGCGAATCGGTGTTCATGGGAAACCTTCATCCCGAAACAAATGAATTCGACAAGGGGATGGCGTTCAGTCTTTCCAATACGGAAAAATGCCTGAAGGTGAACGGAACCTGCGACCGGGCTGCCGACTACTCTGTATTCTGGGCCAATCACGAAGTCGCGTGCATCGAACCCTACATCCCCCTGCGTATTCCGGCAGGATCCATCGCAAGATGGACGCTGGAATACGATTTCCTTATTTCTTTTTGAAGAAACCAAGCGTTGAAAGAACCGGACGGTTTTCGGTAGCGGTACCATGACCGGTGAGTAGGGAATTCAGTCGTACGCCGTTCACAATCATCGCGGTTGAACCACCGCCATCCAGATTCATCGCCGAAATGCATCCGATGCTCTTCATTATGGCACCCAGTTCGTGTATGTAGGCACCGTCGCTGTCGGCGATACGTCCGTCGCAGATGAAAAGGACTATCTTGCCGTCTTCAGTGAAACCTACGGCAGTCCTGTCGGGCTTGGTAGGGAAGATATCTTCAGCCCAGCATTCATAATTGGATATGTAGTAACCGGCGTCA
>CAMNAD010000146.1 GCA_946530505.1 uncultured Bacteroidales bacterium | reverse complement strand
CACGTTCCGTTATCGTTGTAGGTCCTGAGCTCAACATGCACGAGTGCGGTCTGCCAAAGTTCATGGCAGCCGAGCTTTACAAGCCTTTCATCATCCGCAAGCTCATCGAGCGCGGCATAGTGAAGACCGTAAAGAGCGCGAAGAAGATTGTCGACCGCAAGGATCCCGTCATCTGGGACATCCTCGAGAATGTGATGAAGGGTCACCCCGTGCTCCTAAACCGTGCACCTACCCTCCACCGCCTCGGTATCCAGGCCTTCCAGCCCAGGATGATCGAAGGCAAGGCAATCCAGCTCCATCCGCTTGCATGTACGGCATTCAACGCCGACTTCGATGGTGACCAGATGGCTGTCCACCTCCCTCTCGGCAATGCCGCAATTATGGAGGCACAGCTTCTGATGCTCGGAAGTCACAACATCCTCAACCCCGCAAACGGAGCTCCTATCACCGTTCCTTCACAGGATATGGTGCTCGGACTCTACTATATTACCAAGGTGCGTCCCGGTGCCAAGGGAGAAGGACTTACCTTCTACGGCCCCGAAGAGGTGATCATCGCCTACAATGAAAAGGTGATCGACATGCATGCGGAAATCAAGGTCCGCGTTCCTGCCGACAAGATGGATCCTTCCAAGGGAACCCAGATCATCAAGACCACCGCAGGCCGTATCATCGTGAACCAGTACGTTCCGGACGAAGTCCCCTACGTCAACGAAGTTCTCGGAAAGAAGGCCCTGCGCAACATCATCACCCTGGTAATCAAGAACACCGGTGTGACCCGCACCGCCAAGTTCCTCGACGATATCAAGAACCTCGGATACGACCAGGCATTCCGTGCCGGTATATCCTTCAACCTCGGCGACGTCATCATCCCTAAGGAAAAAGACCAGCTGATCGACGAAGGATACAAGCAGGTTGGCGACATCAAGAACAACTACGCGATGGGCTTCATCACCAACAACGAGCGCTACAACAAAGTCATTGACCTCTGGACGGGTATCGACAACAAGCTGACCGGCATCGTGACCAAGCAGATCTCCGCCGACCAGCAAGGTTTCAACCCTGTGTTCATGATGCTTGACTCCGGCGCCCGTGGTTCTACCCAGCAGATCAAGCAGCTCTGCGGTATGCGAGGCCTTATGGCAAAGCCGCAGAAGAGCGGTGCAGCCGGCGCTGAAATCATCGAGAATCCTATTATATCCAACCTTAAGGAAGGTATGACGGTGCTCGAGTACTTCATTTCCACGCACGGTGCACGTAAAGGTCTTGCCGATACCGCCCTCAAGACTGCCGATGCAGGTTACCTGACAAGGCGTCTGGTGGACGTATCGCACGACGTGATCATCACCGAAGAAGACTGCGGAACGCTCCGCGGACTTATCGCAACCGCCATCAAGAACAAGGATGAGGTTGTGGAGAGCCTTGGCGAACGTATCCTCGGCCGTACTACGGTGCATGACATATTCAATCCTCTTACCGGAGAACTCATCCTGCAAGCAGGCGAGGAAATTCGCGAGAAGGAGGCAGATCTTATCGACTCCCTGCCCATCGAGCAGGTGGAAATCCGCAGCGTTCTCACTTGCGAAAGCCGTCACGGCGTTTGCGCCAAGTGCTACGGACGCAACCTTGCCACCAGCCGTATGGTCGAGAAGGGCGAAGTCGTCGGTGTTATCGCCGCCCAGTCCATCGGTGAACCTGGTACACAGCTTACCCTGCGTACCTTCCACGTCGGTGGTACCGCCGGTGGTTCAGTTGTTGACTCTTCAATCGACTCCAAGTACGAAGGCCGCCTCGAATTTGAGGAACTCCGTACCATCGAGCGCATCGGAGACGAAGGCGCAGCCGAGACCGTGGTTGTGAGCCGTATGACCGAACTCCGCATCGTCGACGAGAATACCGGCTATGCTTATTCACAGTACGACATCCCTTATGGAGCCATCCTCTTCAAGAAAGAAGGAGATAAGGTTCACAAGGGAGACCGCATCTGCGAATGGGATCCTTACAATGCAGTAACCCTAGTGGAAACTGCCGGTAAGGTGGCTTTCGAAAATATGATCGAAGGCGTCACATTCCGTAAGGACAACGCCGACGAGTTCAGCATGAGCACCGACAAGGTAATCATCGAAAGCAAAGACAAGACCAAGAACCCTACCCTGGTGATTCTCGGGGAAGGCGGAGAAACCCTCAGGACTTACAACCTGCCTGTAGGCGCTCACGTCACCGTAGAGAACGGCAGCGACGTACGCATGGGCGAAATCATCATCAAGATCCCCCGCGCCATCGGCAAGGCTTCCGATATCACCGGCGGTCTGCCGCGAGTTACCGAGCTCTTCGAAGCCCGCAATCCTTCAAACCCTGCCATTCTTTCCGAAATCAACGGAGAGGTTATCATGGGCAAGGTCAAGAGGGGTAACCGCGAGATCGTGGTCAAGAACAAGAGCGGCATTGAGAAGCACTATCTCGTGCCCCTTACCAAACAGATTCTTGTGCAGGAGAACGACTACGTCAAGGCGGGAACTCCGCTCTCCGACGGTGGCGTATCCCCTACCGACATCCTCAATATCCTCGGCCCCGTCAAGGCTCAGGAATACATTGTGAATGAGGTTCAGGCAGTGTATCGTCTGCAAGGTGTGAAGATCAATGACAAGCACTTCGAGATCATCGTACGCCAGATGATGCGCAAGGTGGAAATCACCAATCCCGGTGACACCGAATTCCTGCAGGACGAACTCGTGGACAAGAGCCGTTTCATGGATGTGAACGACGCTATCTACGGCAAGTTCCTCGTGCTCGAACCCGGTGACAGCGAACGCTATGTGATGGGAGACCTCGTAAGCGCACGCGACATGCGCAGCGAGAACACCTCTCTCGAGCGTCAGGGCCGCAAGGGCATCACCGCCCGTCCGGCCGAACCTGCTACCGCACGCCTGATGCTGCAGGGTATTACCCGCGCCGCTCTCCGCACCAACAGCTTCATCTCCGCCGCTTCCTTCCAGGAAACCACGAAGGTGCTCAGCGAAGCCGCAATCCGCGGCCGCGTCGACCATCTCGAAGGCCTGAAGGAGAACGTCATCTGCGGACACCTGATTCCGGCTGGTACCGGACTCTCCGACTACCAGGATATCGTGGTCGGCCGCAAGGACGAATCGGTACAGGATCAGCTGATGGATCTGTAGATCTGGGTATTGTATGCAAAACGGCCTGTTTTGCATACAACAACCCCCAAAAAATAGTTCCCGTATGCAAAAACCCATTATTTGCATACGGGAACTTCTTTTATACCATTATTTACCGGAGAACAAGTTCGACAGGGCAGTGGTCGGAGCCAAAGATTTCATTGTGGATATCGGTAGAGACTATGCGTGAGGCGATGTTCTGCGACACCAGGAAATAGTCGATGCGCCATCCAACGTTCCTCTCACGGGCTGCCATGCGGTAACTCCACCAGGAATATTTGGTCTCGCCTGGATGCTGGCTGCGCCAGGAATCTACGAATCCTGCTGAGAGGAGTTCGCTCATCTTGCCGCGTTCTTCATCGGAGAAGCCGGCGTTCATATGATTTGTATCCGGATTCTTGAGGTCGATCTCTTCGTGGGCGACGTTCATGTCACCGCAAATAATCACGCCCTTCCCTTCAGCAAGCCTGCTGACATATGCACGGAAGGCATCCTCCCAGCGCATCCGGTACTCCAGGCGTCTCAAACCGTCCTGTGAATTGGGGACATAGGTATTCACAAGATAGAAATCCGGGTACTCCAGAGTGACTGCACGGCCCTCGTGGTCATGTTCGTCGATACCAAGTCCGTATGAAACGGACAGGGGCTCGTACTTCGTCCAGATTGCAGTGCCGGAATAACCTTTTTTGTCGGCATAGTCCCAGTAGGACTTGTATCCGAGGAACTCGAGGTCGATCTGGCCGGCCTGCAACTTGGTTTCCTGTATGCAGAAGAAATCCGCGTCAAAGTCCGCGAAGATATCCGCGAAGCCCTTGCCGGCCACGGCTCG
>CAMNAD010000145.1 GCA_946530505.1 uncultured Bacteroidales bacterium | reverse complement strand
ACCGGCTTCCCGAAAATCGACCAAAAAGGCAAGACTGCAGTCGTTGCTCACAGAGGATTCTGGAACTGCGAGGCTGCCGGGTTTGCCGAGAATTCAATCGCATCGCTCAAGGCCGCCCAGGACAACGGATTCTGGGGCAGCGAATTCGACGTTCACATCACCACCGACGACGTAATCCTCGTTTTTCACAACGATGAAATCGACGGTGCACGCATTGACACATGCGAGGCGGCCGTCTTTGCAGGACACCGTCTGGCAAACGGCGAAAAGGTCCCTACCCTGGACGAGTATCTCACCCAGGGCGAAAAATCCGACAAGACCGTCCTGGTCCTCGAACTTAAGCCGGAAATTACCATCGAGCGGGAGGACGCCCTCGTGGACCTCAGCATGGAGGAGCTCAGAGCCCACAATCTCCTTGATCCCAAGCGCGTTATCTTCATCAGCTTCAGCAAGTACATCTGCGACCGCATCGCCGCCGAGTATCCCGAATTCATCAACCAGTATCTCGAAGGCGACTTCAGTCCTGAAGAACTTGCAGAATTCGGAATCAACGGCTTCGATTACTATAAAAAGACTGTCCTAAAAGATTCGACTATCGTTGAACGCGCCCATGCCCTCGGAATGAGCACCAACGCATGGACCGTCAACAAGCCCGAGGAAATGCAGAAGTTCATCGACCTCGGCATCGACGCCATCACCACCAACGAGCCTCTTGTGCTGCGTAAACTCCTTGGCGAAAAGGAATTCCGGAACTGATGCGCAGGATTTCAGTTTTTGCATTGATTGCTCTTGTCTGGCTTGCAGGTCCCCTCTTGCAAGCCAGACCGCATAAAATGGGGGCAAAAGACATAGACAGGCTGTTCAGCAGCCCCGAGATGCAAAACAGGCCATTTGTGAGATGGTGGTGGAACGGAGACCGAGTGGAGCCCTCCGAGATAATCCGGGAACTGGGAATAATGCACGACGCAGGCATAGGCGGGGTGGAGATCAGCCCCATAGAATTCCCCTCCGGAGCCGACACAGTCGGCAGAAAGGCTCTGGAATACCTCAGCCCGGAATGGCTGGAATGCCTGCAGACCGCTTTCGATGAAACCAAACGGCTTGGTATGTACTGCGACCTGCTGATAGGTTCCGGCTGGCCTTTCGGCGCTGAAAGCCTGCCAAAGGAAGACAGGGCTTCTGTACTCATCACTACGGCAGACTCCATCACTTCCCGCCATCTGGAAATATCGAAATACGCACTTATAAAGGAGGCCGATCCTCTTACGACCGTAACCAACCCGAGACGCACAGCGGAGGTGCTTAAAGCGATGCTGGTCCCCCAGGGCATCGGATCCCTTGAAGATGCCATTGACGTTAGCGACAGATTCCGCGGCGATATTCTCGACATCGACATCCCCGAAGGCGTATGGTGGCTGTACAGCCTTATCCGTTTCGATTCTTTCGCAAGCGTCATCAATGGTGCCCCCGGAGCTGCAGGCAGCCAGATCGATTATATGAATGCCGATGCCATCCGGCGTTATCTCGATCATATGGCAGAGAGCATCGAGGCAAAGACAGGGCCTCTCAGCGGGCATCTGCGTGCGTTCTTCGTCGACAATATGGAACTTGAGGGCTGCAACTGGACCTCAGACTTCGCAGAGGAATTCCAGAGACGCAGAGGCTACGACATCATGCCCTGGTTCCCATATATAATGTTCAAGATGGGCCGGCTCGGCGATGTATCCGACTACAGCTTCGGTGCGGAGAAGACTCCGGAATTCGAGAATCTCGTGCAGCGCGCACGCTACGATTTCGAAATCACCCGCATGGAACTCAACTACGAGCGCTACACGGAGACCTTTCTCACCTGGTGCAAGGAGAAAGGCGTGAAGGCCAGGGCACAGGCTTACGGACGCGGTTTCTGGCCGCTAGACTCGTCTCTCGGCTACGATATCCCCGAAGGAGAATCCTGGACCACGAACTGGCTCAAGCACCGGCTGGGCGAAGAAATGGGCGACGATGACTACCGTCGCGGACGCGCTTACACAATGGTGAACAAATACGTATCTTCCGCCGCCCACCTTGCAGGAAAGCGAATAGTCAGCGCCGAGGAAATGACCAATACCTACAAAGTATTCAACGTGCCACTGGAGTTCCTTAAAGTCGGTTCCGACATGGCAGCCTTCTCGGGCATCACCCACTCGGTATGGCACGGATTCAACTACTCCCCTCCCGACGCCCCCTTCCCCGGCTGGGTGCAATACGGCACTTTCCATAACGAGCGCAACACCTGGTGGCCCTTCGTGAAGCATCTCAACGACTACAGGGCACGCCTCAGCGCCATACTGCAGAACACCGACATGGTTACGGACATCGCCATACTCCCCCCTAACGGCGACCTCTGGAGTGAACTCGGGGCCCAGAACGAGCCCTTCCCCATGGCGCTCAACATCACCTATACATCAATGGTATGGGAAGCGGTCCATAAAAACGGTGGAGGCGCCGATTACGTGAGCGAAGGTATACTGCGCGATGCCATCGTAAAGGACGGAAGGCTCTGCTACGGGCCCAAGGCCTACAAGGTGCTGTTCATCGTCGAAAACAAGGGTATAGACGAGGGCGCCCTTGCCAGGATAGAAGAGTTCGTCAGAGGCGGAGGCAGGGTTTTCTGCATAGCCTGCCTTCCGCACAAGAGCCTGGGACTCAAGGATTTCGGTGTGAGAGATGAAGTTATAAAGACGAAGGTGGATGCTTTGCTCAGGGCTTTCCCGCAGAATTTCATGCTCCTCCCCAGAGCGAAGAACAACGCCTGGCTCGAGTGGTATTCCGACATGCAGACACGCTATGGACTTCCTCATTCCGTCAGCATATCCAATCCGGACAGATTCCTGCTCCAGAATCACTACAGAGCAGATGACGGCTCGCACTGGTATCTGTTTGCAAACGCCAGTTTCTCTGCAAGGCATAGTACCACACTGGAATTCGAGCCCTCGGTGTGCAAAGGCCGGAAGGCGTGGGTATACAATCCTGCAGACGGCAGGAAATACTCCCTCAAAATGGACGGCAACAAGGTGCAACTGGAACTCGGGCCGTCCGAAACCGTAGTCATCTCATTCAGCAGACTTGGAGGGAAGGCCCCCGCCTGGAGACATCTGCCACTGCGCAAGGAAGCCGGCACAGAGCTTTGCGGCTGGACGGTGGAACTGCGCAATCCTCAAGTAGACACCCTGATCCGCTTCGAGTGCGACACTCTCGCCGACCTCAAGGACAGCCATCCGGCCTTTATGGGCACGGCAACGTATACGGCAAGCATCAATCTTTCGGGCTCCATTCCTTCATACATCGACCTGGGCAAGGTCTGCGACATAGCCCAGTTGCGCATCAACGGGCAGGATGCAGGCCTGCGCTGGTGGGGGGATTCCATCTTTGAAACCGGAGGACTGCTGCACGAGGGAGAGAACACGATCGAAGTCCGCGTCACCACCATGATGGGCAACTATGTGCGATCTCTCGGGAAAGAAAACTCCGCAGCCAGACGCTTCATCCTGCGCAGGGACCATCCGCTTGTATCCACAGGCCTCCTGGGCCCGGTAGTCCTATATTAAAGCGATTGCAGCCAACGGCTTATCAAGTCCACCCTGTCCGCAAAGACTGAATAGTCCAAAGACTCGAAGGTATCGCCCTCACGGTTCGTGTTGAGGGTGATGCCGGACGTGAACATTAGTACCGGCACTCCCCTGTCGAAAAAGACCTTATGATCGCTGACCCTGCGGTAAAAGAGTTCTGTGAATGAGCGGCTTCCGTAGTAGTTGTAATAAAGATGCAGGGCTTTGTCCGAGTTGACATTGTCGAAGCGCTGCTGGTAGCCGGAACCTCCCAGAATGATAAGGTAGTTCTTCCAGAACTTGTCCGGTGGAGCGAGAGTGCTGCCGAGGATGTCGAGATTCACTATCATCCTGAGACGCTGCCCGGAAAGCGCCCTCTTAAGCGCTTCCGCTCCTGCCATATTGGCATTGTGACCGTCTACCAGGGC
>CAMNAD010000144.1 GCA_946530505.1 uncultured Bacteroidales bacterium | reverse complement strand
TGTGCCGTCAACCCGCCTGTAGAGGCGCGGAGGAAACCGAAGTTCCAGTAGATTACGTTGAGTATCATCGCCCCGACTGAAATACCCCCGATGAACTCCGCACCGGAACCTGCCGCCGAATGCAGATGCCCTGCCACGGCGGTGTCCACCAGTCCGACCAGCGGAACCGTGATGTTCGCGAGAATGCTGGGCAGCGCCAGACGCAGTATTTCCTTGTCGAGGGCTTTCACTTAACGCCAGGGAAAGAATTTGGAAACGGACTTGCAGTAACTGTCGTATTCCGGATATTTGCTCGAGCTGATCTGCTTATCAGCGACAGGCCCAGCAGAGTGCCCATGAGGGGAATATTCATTTTCATATAGCCGGTATCAAGAGATTAATCGAAGATAATAATGCGAGCCCCTTTCATTTGTCTTAGCCTTCCAATATCTGGGTAGCGGCGTTCTTGGTGTCGACCTTTTCGATGATGCGCTCCAGGGTGCCATTTGCGTCGAAGATGAAGGTGCGGCGGAGGGTGCCGAGGACGGTTTTCCCATACATCTTCTTCTCGCCCCAGGCGCCGAAGACCTGAAGCATCTGGGTGGAGGTGTCGGCCAATAACTTGAACGGCAGTTCATATTTGGCCCGGAACCCGCTGTGGGACTTTGCGCTGTCTTTGCTCACGCCAACTACGTTGTAGCCGGCGGCGGTCAGCGCGGCATAATTATCCCTGAACGAGCAGGCCTCGGCCGTGCAGCCGGAGGTGTTGTCTTTAGGGTAAAAGTATACAATGGTCTTTTTTCCGTTGCCCGTAAGGTCTTCACTTTTCACTATGTTGCCATCCTGGTCCTGGACCTCGAAAGAAGGCATTTTATCTCCTATCTTTAGCATAATTCTATTTACTGAAAAAGAAATACAGCGCAGCCCATCGGAGTGGGATGCCGCTGGCGTGGCCGATGGTGTGGTATGAGGCATCCTGCACGGTGCCGTCAGATTTTATATGGCCTATGGTGCGATAGCCGCTGTCCTGCACGGTACCATCGGATTTGATGTGCCCTATGGTGCGGTATCCACTATCCTGCACGGTTCCGTCGGACCCTAGGTGGCCGATCGTGTGGTATGATGCATCCTGGATAGAACCATCGTTCCTTATGTGACCTATGGTGTGGTAAGATGCGTCCTGGATGGTTCCGTCGGACTTGATGTGCGCAACAGTGCGGTACGACGCATCTTTGATGGTCTGCGCGCCGGCGCTTCCGCATACCAGGCAGAGAAGCAAAGTAAGGAAGAATCGAAATTTCATATCATTCTAAAAGCTTACTGCAAATATATGGAAAAGAGTTATATTTGAAAAAAGAATTAAGCAATGACAGAGTCAGCACATCGCCCGATTGTCCGCTGCGAGTGCCGCCGACAGTGGCGGGACTGGCTTGCGGAGCATTTCGAGTCGGAGTCCGAGGTCTGGTTCGTTTTTCCTACCAAGGATTCCGGTGAGGAAGGGGTGTCCTACAACGACGCGGTGGAAGAGGCGCTCTGCTTCGGCTGGATAGACAGCACGGCCGGTACCCTGGATCCTACGCACCAACTTCGCCGGTTCACTCCGAGGAAAAAAGGAAGCCCGTACTCTCGGCCGAACATCGAGAGGCTTATCTGGCTGGATGCGAACGGGATGATTCATCCGAAGGTGAGGGATTCGGTCATCGGCATAATCCGGGCACCGTATATCTTTCCGGAAGACATCCTCTCTGCTCTTCGGGAAGATGTGACGGTCTGGAAGAACTATCTTTCTTTCCCAGAGCCCTACAGGCGGATCCGCGTAGCGTACATCGATGCCGCCCGCAAACGCCCTGGAGAGTTCGCGCGCAGGCTCTCCAACTTTATCGACAAGACCAGAAGGAACAAGCTGATAGTCGGGTATGGGGGCGTAGACAAGTATTATTAGCAAAAACCAAATATTATGGCAAAAGACAGATTCGACATCAAGGAAAAGGAAGGCGTCCTGAAATCCATCACGTTGACGATAAAGAAAAACCGGTAGAAACCATTCTAACCAAAAAGAGTATCTTTGTAATATAACTATCGCCATGCCACAGCTGATTACTTACGGAAACGAGTTGATCAGGATCAACCCTTCCAACAACAAGATCGAATACTCCACTAACCGCGGTTCCTCCTGGATTACCCGATACAGCGGAAGTGGATGCGGCCAGTTCCGTGACCTTCTCGAATACGGGAATGAAATCATCGCCTGCACGGACAAGGGCCTGTATTACTCCACCAATAAGGGATCTTCTTGGATTTGTCGTAGCTCCGGCAGTGTGGCAAAGACGCTCATTGCCGTCCAAGATGGCGGTCGCGAACTCCTCGGCAGCTCTAACGACGGTCACCTCTACTACTCTACCAACAAGGGGTCGTCGTGGATCAGGCGCAGATAACACAGAAAGTCAACAACCTCCCACGAGAAGGCCAGCAGCATAGGATATTCAGATGAATCGCGACAAACTCACCGGGCACCTTTCGATAGCGGGGACGTATACCATCTTCGGGCTCAACCTGATATTCTGCAAGGACATTGCCAACGCACAGTTGATCCCTCCCATTGTCCTCTTCACCCTGAGGGCCACGGGTGCGAGCATCCTGTTCTGGCTCCTGTCGGCATTCCTTCCGAAGGAAAAGGTCGCCAGGGAGGACTATGGAAAGATCTTCCTGGCCTCGATGGCGGGACTGTTCATCCCACAGCTTACCTTCCTCTCCGCGATCACCATGGCCACGCCGCTCGACACGGGAATCCTCGGCACCCTCGGCCCGATCTTCACGATGTTCTTCGCATTCCTGTTCCTTGGGGAGCCCATCACCCTCAAGAAGGCCGGGGGAGTGGCACTGAGTTTCGCTGGCGTGCTATTCCTGGTCTACAATTCCGTGCATACGGGCGGAGCGGCCTCGACAAAGCCGATGGGCGTAGTGCTGCTGCTGGTGAACAGCGTCAGTTTTTCCCTCTACCTTGGCGCGTTCAGGCCGCTGATTTCACGCTACGGGGTAGTGACGTTCATGAAATGGATGTTCCTCTTCTCGCTGATAGTCTCAATACCGTTTTCCGCCAGCGGACTGGTTCACACGGATTTCGCAGCCATACCGTCCGGCATCCTATGGGAGGTCGGATACCTGGTGTTCTTCGCAACCTTCGTGGCTTATTTCCTGATCCCGTACGGCCAGAAGAGGCTTCGCCCGACGCTTGTCAGTATGTACACCTACCTGCAGCCGGTCATAGCGGCCGTGATCAGCGTCTGGATAGGAATGGACGCCATAACGTGGAGGAAAGTCCTGGCGATCCTGCTCATCGTCGGTGGCGTCGTGCTTGTGGGACGAAGCCGCGCTGCGGGCAAATGAGATTAATTACACCTTCAAAAACACATCCTTCTTGTAAAGGAAATACAGTATCAGCAGCCAGTATCCTATCAGGATCGCCGCGGCGATGATGCCTCAGGCCGTTCCAGTCCACATGGGTCATCTGCTGTGCGAGCCAGGAATTGTCCCCGTCCGGGAACAGGTGGCACACATATCAAAACCTTATCTGAATTTTCCGTCTTCCTCGAGCATTCCTAGGTAGGAATTGTAGCGCTCGGCGCTGATTTCCCCGGCATCGACGGCGGCCTTCACGGCGCAGCCGGGTTCGTGGGTATGGGTGCAGGGCACGAAGCGGCACTCGTCTGCCACCCTCAGCATTTCCGGGAAATATTTGGATATCTCTTCCTTTTCTAGATCCACCAGCCCGAAGCCCCTCAGCCCCGGCGAATCGATTATATATCCTGCCGCTTCAATGCCGGCGGAGTGAATGCCTCCTGAGGAACTCCGTTCGCTTTGCTCACTCCGGCCCCTCCCATCGCAAGCGACGGGCCCCTCCCGAAGGGTTGGAATCGGGGCCCCCGAAAAACGCCCGTTTTTTGGGGAGGCATGTCCGGGGGTGGACAGGTCCTCAGGAGGCATTCCTCTGCCGGCAAAGGAATTGATCGGGTACATTTCATATAACGAAGTCGTATGCTTTCCCTGGAGGTGGGCAA